>JANOUN010000436.1:0-5403 GCA_031416875.1 Planctomycetota bacterium
TTCGCACAATGGACAGCTACAGCGCAGGCTGGTTTATGCCGGCGGGCGCGATGCTCAGTAAGCCGACGCGGTGAAGTTCTCTTGTGAGCCTCACCACGTTGGCTTTTTCTGTTGAATATAGCATGACGGTTCTTGGCGACTTGATAAGTACCCGTCGCCTGTCAACACCTTCTCACTACGGGTTCTTTGCCTTCATGACATACACCATCGGGAATGTACTATCTCGCGTTCGGTCAGCAATGCGCATTAAACCGAAGGGCCAGTCAAGACGAAATAGAAGTTTCTATGCGGCAGCAGCTGCAGAGCTTCTGGAGAGTCGCGAGCTGCTCAGCGTTTCATCCGAGCTTGTCGCGGATCTTGTCCAGCATGGCAATCGGGGTTCGAATATTCAGCAAGTGACATTCGGAAGTGAATTCGCTTACTTCACGGCAGACACCGATTCAACCGGCAACGAGTTGTGGAAGAGTGATGGCACCTCAATCGGCACATCGCTGGTACGCGATATCATCCCGGGGCCGGAAAGCTCCGGTGTTTCACAGGTGACAACGGTTGGACAGTCGGTCTATTTCAGCGCTTCGCAATGGACGTTGACATCGTACTTATCCAGGGAAACCTTCCTTTGGCGCAGCGATGGAACTGCCGAAGGTACAGAGCCTGTGAAATGGGCGAACGGCTCGCGAGTCGTCAGCCCAGGCGGCTTGGTCTCGCTGGACGGATCGCTCTGTTTCTGGGCCGCAACAGTAGAAGGAGCAGCTTGGTCACTGTTCAAGCTGGAGGACCGTATCGATGCCGTCCCAATTGCCGTTGCGATACCAGGCTCGACGCAAGCTGCTTTCGACATCCCAGGCCTGTCAACTCCGGACGTGGCCTTTTTCTTTCTCGGCGGATCTGGAAATCCTGAGATCGTTGCGCTCCGTAGTGGACAACCGGCGGGTGAGGTTCTTGGTCGCTGGACTCAGACGTGGTTTCCTCAAACCGTTGGCAACCGCTTGACTTTTTATGCAAGCGTGAACGGTCAGATCGAGCACTGGGTATCCGACGGCACCCGAGTCGGGACTGTTGCGCTGCCATTGCCTGCTCAGACTTCATTGAACGCCCTGACCGAAATGAATGACGGTCGGTTCATGTTCATCGGCCAGAATGGTTTCATCGGCCAGGATGGTTTCCCGAACAGAGTTCGCGACCTGTGGATTTCCGACGGCACATCATCAGGAACTGTCAAGCAGTTTCAGTTGCCTGGACTCGGTCCATATTACCCTCGCCCCACCGACCGAATTGCTGCTTCGTTGTCCGGGGGGCGGATTGCCTTTTTGGTTGATGGCGAAATATGGCAGACTGACGGCACTGAGGTCGGGACGGTTCGGCTAACGAACTATGACACACTTCAACCGCGTCTTTACGAACTCATTCCATTCGGCGACGTCGTGTTATTTATAGCGAGTGACATGACTTCCGTGGATACTCGGCCGCGCTGGTACAAGGCTGGTGGAGATCTCCCGTTGCCGGTGGATCTGGGTCCGGTGGATCCGACACTTGAGATCGACTGGCGGATGAGGTTTTTTTCCGGGAGCGGACATGTCCTTATGAGTGCTTTCGCGCAGGGCATTGACGAAGAACTCTGGGGCATCGAAGGTGCCGGGCCATTCCGCTTGCTCCGTGATATCAATCCTGCAAATGGCAGCTCGTTTCCAAATTCACTGACGCAAAGTGCGAGTCGGATCTTTTTCAATGCCTCAACTCTCAGCGGCTTTTTTGAAAGCGACGGAGCAGAACAGACTCGATCGTTGCCGGATTTTCAGTACGGACGGGAAATCGTTCCAACGGAATCTGAAGCGGTCTTCATATTCACCGACTCTGAAGAAATCTATGTGCGACTCACGAACCTGGACACATGGAAGTCCCTGAGGACTCTGGCTCCGGGTGCAACCTTTCGGTCACCCAGAGTTGTCGCGGTTCTCGGGGATCGTGTTTATTTTCAGGGAACCGGTGTTTCTGGAGATCGGCAACTCTGGGTCACAGACGGAACCTCCGCCGGAACGTCGGCAATTCGGGACAGCCAGGGCGTTGTTACCAATTCCCTGGACGCTGTTGCATTAGATGACACGCGAATGATTTTTCGCCGGACTGAACCTTCTGAGTTGCATTCACTTTGGATCACTGACGGGACAGTTAACGGGATCAGAGAGATTCTGCCGGCGACGCAGTTCACTTCGAGTTTCCTGAGCGACCTCCACAAAACAGCGAACGGCGTCATCTTCACGATTGGAGGCTCTCACTTAGGAACCACGGACGGTACTGCTGAAGGAACACGAATCATCCTTGATCTTTCACCGGACTTCATCAACATCATTGCATCGTCCGAAACCACGACATTCTTTCTCCGGTACGAGTCTGGCGGCCAGAAACCTGAGATCTGGCAAACAGATGGCACATCAGTCGGCACACGAATGATTGCCCGTATGCCGGAACCGCTGGAGACGCAGCCAGTCGCAGTGGACGACGTTCTCTACTTCACATGCGCGAATTCCCTGTGGGCAGCGGGTGGTGCCACCGCGCAGCTTCGCAAGCTCCTGGACATTGTGGTCACCGGCGGGCCGTACGCACGCAACACACTGCTGTTTTCCGAATTCGGAAAACTGTTCTTCCTCACCGACAGCAATGACTATGGCCGGACGTTGTGGACGTCGGATGGAACTGTCAGCGGCACGCATGTGCTGCTGACTGCTGACGGAACGGTTCCGGACTACGTGTGGTCAGAACTGATGGGCTTCAAAGGTGAAATCTACTACTCCGGCGTTACGGACGAACATGGCGTTGAACTGATGCGTCTGTCGTCTGACACCGTCGATGGTGTGCCCGGACTGCTTCGGCTCGAGACTGGTGCAGTTCCGGCCTTGCGCTGGCGAGAAGTCTTCGGGGCCGCGTCATACGATCTCCAGGTCGTGAATCTCGCATCCGGATCTGCATCTGTCGCCACGTTTGCAGTGGCGGAAGATCATTGGGAAATCCCGGAATCGTTACGCGATTCAGCTCTTCGCGTCTGGGTTCGCGGAGTTGGCCCGGACGGCTCGAAGGGCGGCTGGAATCGCCAGCCATTCGACTTTACGCTTGATCACGTTCCAGTCATTCACTCAGTGCCTTCGATGACGACGACGGTCTTGCCGATTCTGGCATGGGCCGCGCCGATCGGTACGACCCGAACTGAAATCTGGATCAATGATCTTGATCTGAAGCAACGAGTGCTGCTTGAAACGATCGAGGGCAGCAAATCGACTTTCAAATGTCCGGTTCTGGCTCCTTCACAGTATGTCTTTTGGGTCAGGACTCATGGGCAGGGAGGAACATCGGAATGGTCTCAGGCAGCGGTGTTCACAGTTCTGGCACCAGCGCCGCAGTTGCTGACTGTCAATGCAGATGCGTCACGGCGAATTACGATCGATTGGTCTCCTGTCGAGGGCGCGACGGATTATGAGATCCTTGTCTTCAGGAAAGGAGCAGCCGAACCGTATCTGCGGAAATCACAGATTGGTCCACGCACTTCGTGGACGTTGCCTGCTTCATCTCCGGGCGATGAGTACACCGTGTGGGTCCGTGCACGCAGGCCAGGCAGGATTCACTCAGCGTGGAGTGAGGCTCGGACTTTGCTCGTTCGCCAGGCTCCGATCTTCCATGTCTCACTGCCGGAAATTCATTGGGAACCGGTGGGACAGGCAATCGCCTACGAAATTGTCGTCACCAATGTCAGATCCGGTGAGCGTATTACAGCAAGATCGCTGACAAATTCGTTCCGGCTGGAACCGCAGCCCGTGCCCGGCTTGTACGAAGTGCAGTTAAGGTCACTCTACGGTGACGGGAGCGTCTCTGAATGGGCGGTCCAGCGGCAGGAGTTGTTTCATGCGAAAGTCGTGATCGAAACGCGCAGCCTTTCCACGGTTGACGCCACACCGGTAATCCGTTGGACGCGCCAAAGTGGTGCAGCTGGCTACGAAGTTGTCGTCACTGCACAGGGAAGTTTAGCAGCGATCTATCGAGCAACTGTCACTGCCGTCAGTCAGCATCGAATAGCGAATGCACTGCCGGTCGGCGTATATCGCATCTGGATTCGCTCGCACCACTCGGATGGCGGCCGAAGTGTGTGGGGAACCGGAACGGACCTAACGATTGGAACTGCCCCTGTCCTGTCTGTTTCGGGAACCATGCTGCACTGGAATGCCATCGACGGAGCAACGCGGTATGAAGTTATTGTCCATGTGATCGATCCCCGATCGTCAGTGGCGTCCACCTATCTTCGAAGCACGGTCTACGGCAGCACCCAGTTGACATTGCCGAGTGGCTCGAACGGACGATTTCGAGCCTGGGTTCGGGCGATCAGAGATGAAGCTGGTACGCAGTATGTGTCTCGCTGGAGCAATCAGCTTAACTTTACAATCTGATGTAAATGCTCAAGTGGTGTAGGCGTCTTCATCCAGTTCATGGAGGAGCAACTGTTTTGGTCAAGCCCGCAAGCCCCAGAATGCCGTTCGGTCAATAAACCTGGCGGCCGATATTCCGAGGTCCTTGCGCACTCAGGACTAACCGTCCTGAGTCAGTAACGGCCTTGAGGAAATTGACCTTTCGCCCGGATTGGCGGGCAAAGTCATTTCAGCTTACATTGCATTGGAAATCGCCCTCAACCCGCGGTCAGGACCGGATCAGCTCACTGATCGGATCGCCGAAGGGCAGGATGGGCATCGGGCGACCGCCGTAATCGAGGAATGAGTCGGATGAGTTGATTCCCAGGTGTCGATAGACCGTGGCCCAGAGATCGTTCGGCGTGAGCGGTCGATCAGCGGGATGCTCCCCTTTGGAATTGGTCGAGCCGACTATCTGCCCCGTGCGAATGCCTCCGCCCGCCATGATGAGCGACATGGCCTGCGGCCAGTGATCGCGACCAGGCTGCATGACACCTGTCTGGGAGCCGATCGAGTTTTCGATTCGCGGTGTGCGACCGAACTCGCCTGTCACTACGATCAGCGTTTTCTTGTCCAGCCCGCGTTGATAGACGTCTTCGATCAGCGCGGTCACGGCCTGATCGTAGATCGGCAGTCGCACTTTGAGGTCGTCCCAGATGTGGCAGTTCACCGCATGAGAATCCCAGTTGTAGACTCCGCGCTTGAGCGCCGGAACACCTGATTGATATGGGTTCTCCATAACGACCGTGACAAAGCTGACTCCCGCTTCCACCAGGCGCCGCGCCATCAACGCTCGCTGACCCCAGCAGTGACGGCCATACCGATCCCGCAACTCATCTGGCTCGCGCGTGAGATCGAATGCCTTCTTCGCCGCATCGCCCATCAACATGCTGACCGCCCGCTGCTGATAGTGATCGATAGACTCCATCATTTTCGAGGCGTCGATCCTTCG
>JANOUN010000437.1:0-3166 GCA_031416875.1 Planctomycetota bacterium
CAAATCGACAATCCGATCCTGAGCACTCGTGAAGTCACTGGACTCAGGACTCGTGGCGATATTCGCTCGTACAGGGTTCAGATCAACATACTGCAGACACGCCAGAATCGCAGCGTCATCCAGCAGAACCTGACTTTTGAAACGACCTTCCCAAAAGCAGCCCCCATAACACGGCGGAATTCCGTGTTGGACGAAGTGGGAAAATCGGGATAATAGGGCTTGAAGCTCTGCGGAAGCTGGCCGGATGGATGGCCGTTCGGGAGCAAAGACCAGTCAAAGGATCTGATTCATGCCACGATCGACGGATCGAACCATCATGCCCCCCCGCGCCGACTGAACGACACGACGCTGCCGTTGGAACAGCTCTGGAATCTGGGGCTGGACAAAGCAGTGCAACGGGATGTCCTCAGGATTCTGTCGCGGATGGCAGCTCGGCTCGCGACAACAAACGCCGCACGCAGGGAGAGCGCTGATGACTAACATCACACTTCCATTGCCGACATCGGCATCATCACCTGCGCTGGCGAAACTTGAATCCACGCTGCCGCCAACATCGCCTGCGCCAACATCGCCGCAGCCGAAGCAACCACCGGCGTACGTTTCATCCAAACTCACCCGCGAGCACCTGCAGCGGTACGCGATCCTGTACGTTCGGCAATCGACAAGTCAGCAACTGCGCGACCATCAGGAATCCACCGCCCGACAGTATCGACTTACCGAACGACTTGCGGCGTTTGGATGGCCCGATGACAGAATCATCGTCATCGACGAAGATCTGGGAATCAGCGGCAGCGGCAAAGCCACGCGAACAGGATTTCGCCGACTTCTGAAACTCGTCACTGAGCAGCAGGTCGGCATCGTGCTGGGCCTGGAGATGAGTCGTCTGGCGAGGAACTCCAAAGACGGGAGCGACCTGTTTGAAGTCAGCGCCATCTTTCGCACGCTCATTGCGGACGAAGATGGACTCTTCGATCCCAATGAACCCAACGATCGCCTCGTGCTGGGACTCAAGGGCATCATCAGCGAGATGGAACTGCACACGATGAAAATCCGTCTGGAACGAGGTCGTCTTAACAAGGCTCAGCGCGGCGAACTCTTTCACGACGTCCCGGTTGGATTCGTCAGAGGTGACGACGGCCTGCCACTGCTTGATCCGGATGTGTCCGCTCAGCATGCCATGAAAATGTTCTTTGATCTGTTCGAAACACTGGGCAGTTCACACGGGTTGTTTTTGCATCTCGCAACCCACAACATCAAGCTGCCATTTCGCACACGCGGCGGCCCGATCGACTGGCGTTTGCCCGCAAAGACGACGGTCTACGGATTGTTGAAACATCCGCTGTTTGCGGGTGCTTATGGCTACGGGAGGCGAAAGAACTACGCATCCAAAACCGCTGAAAAACGCGGGAAAAAGCATCTGCCGCCGGAACAGTGGAAGGTTCTGATCAGGGAGCGTTTTCCCAGTTACATCACATGGCAGCAGTATGAATCCAATCAGCAGCGAATGCATGAGAACGATGTTCGTCCCGATCGCACTGGGCCGGCGCGCAACGGCTCGGCGCTATTGAGTGGCATCATCTTCTGCGGCGAATGCAGTCGCCGGATGTCGCCGCAATATGGTTCATCCGGGAGAGCGTCGTATCAATGCGGGCGACATCGCACCATGACCGGGGTCATGCCATGTTTGAACTCAATGTCGGCATCAGTGCTGGACGCTTTCGTGGCAGAGAAACTGCTTGAAGCGCTGTCACCCGCCGGGGTCGATCTGAGTCTGCAGGTCGTCGAAGATGAAGTCACTCGTCGTACGCAACTTGATACGCTCTATGCGCATCGCGTGCAGCAGTCGCAGTACGCCGTTGATCTGGCTCAGCGGCGATACAAAGAAGTTGATCCGGCCAACCGACTTGTTGCCGCATCGCTCGAACGCGATTGGGAAGCGGCTATGGTGACGCAGCAGGCCGCAACGCACGAATTGGATGAACTCCGTTGTGCTCAGCCCGTTCAGTTGGGTGAAGCTCAGCGTGAGCATCTGGTGCTGACCTGTGGCAGCGTCACGTCATTGTGGAACAGTCATGCGACAATCGAGGAACGCAAACAGATCACGCGCTTGCTGCTGCAGAAAGTTGAAGTGCATGTGCTTAACAACAGTGAACGAGTGAGCGTGCGACTGCACTGGTCGGGCGGCTTCGAAAGCTGCCATGACCTTGCGCGACCGGTGAGTCAATTCTGTCAGCTGGAGTCTTATGCGGATCTCATGGAACGAACGCTCGCGCTGTCGTTGCAGGGTCACAGTAATCCGGAGATTGCTGTCATCCTTGCGAAGGAGAATTATGTCTCGCCGCGATCACTTGAGCCTGTGTCGCGGTTCATGGTGCAGAAGCTTCTGGAGGAGCCTCGCTGCGCTCAGCAACTCCACGATCCCAAGCTCCCTGTCAACCACTGGCGTGCTTCTGATCTGGCGCTGGAACTTGGCATTCCGGAGAAGCGTCTCAAGCATTGGGTCACACGCGGCTGGGCCACTGCCGTACAGCGGCCACACGGTCGTACATGGGTGTTCTACGCGGATGCCGATGAGCTGCATCGATTGCAACAACTCGCCGCTCGCCAAATCGGCCAGGGATCACGACTACCGCCAGAAAACCTGCGGACGCCTGCCTCAATTCCCCGACAAAAGCAATAAATACGCGGAAAATCAGGCTGATCACGCCGCCGCACTACCCAAAATCAACCTCGGCAAACGAAGAACAGGAGTGCTTTGTGACGGACGTTTCCAAAAATGACCGGTCAACTCTTCTTCACGATTACTTCGTTTCGCGATCGGCTCCGACAGGCACTTCATGAACCATGACACATTTGACAGCCGCTTTCGCTTTTCCCTGAGACCCGATGCGTCATTGCGAATGTGATTCAGCTCGAATTCTGTCGGTTCAGCAGGAGAACCATCTTTCAGCCGCCGTTGAGGAAAAAGATTCCACCAACGCAGGGCAATCTCGTCGTCTGACCAGGTCTGCACAATATCCGGACGCGTCCTCACGACCACATGCATGTGATTGCTGAGCACAGCAAAACCCATCACATCGATCGCAAAAATCCCAGCCAAAACCTCAAGGCGATCTCGAATCCAGTCCTTGCGATGAGAGAAATCCCTGCCGGTCTTCTGATCCGA
>JANOUN010000438.1:0-2144 GCA_031416875.1 Planctomycetota bacterium
GTCACCGTCAGAGACACCACCAGCGACGCCAGCAGTGATGTCATGTAGGCCACGCCCAGCGGAGCAAACATGCGGCCTTCAAGGCCCGCCATCGAGAACAGCGGAAAAACCACAAGGACCACGATCAGTGTGGCGTAGACGATCGAGTTGCGAACTTCACAGGACGCATCGTAAATGACCTTGATTGCGTCTTCGGGAATTGCCTTCTGACGGTTTTCCTTTAGTCGCCGGTAGATGTTTTCGATGTCCACAATGGAGTCATCAACCAGATCGCCAATGGCAACCGCGATACCTCCGAGCGTCATCGTGTTGATCGAGATTCCAAACCAGCGAAAAATCAGCACGGTCAGCAGGATTGAGATTGGCATGGCGGTCAGCGAACTGACGCTGGTGCGGAAATTCCACATAAAGATAAACAGGATCACAACCACCCAAATTGCACCGTCACGAATGGCTTCGACCACATTCTCCACTGCGGCTTCGATGAAGTCTGCCTGTTTGAAGATGCGTTCTTCGATGACGATGCCGGCCGGCAAATCGTGTTGAAGTTCGTCCAGCACAACACCGATCTGCCGATCAAGTTTCAGCGTGTCCGCGTTGGGCTGCTTCTGGACAGCCAGAATGACGGCCGATCCGCCTTCAATCCTGTCGCCTTCGCGCACCAGCACGCTACCGTCGCCACGCTTGACCGGACCACCGAACCGCACGTCAGCCACTTCTTTCAACAGCACGGCTCGCTGACTGCGCCAGACAACCGGCGTGTTTTCAATATCTTCCAGAGTCAGACTTTGTCCGCTGATCCGGATCAATGATTCTTTCGGCGATCGCACCATGATGCCGCCGCCGGCCAGGACGTTGGCCTTTTCGGCGGCGGCAGTCAGTTGGCCCAGCGTGATATTCTGAGCCGCCAGTCGCGCAGGCGAAGTAATGATCTGATACTGCTTCAGAGTTCCACCCATCACGGTCACCTGCGAAACACCTTCCACCGCGAGTAGTCGGTTACGGACCGTGAATTCACCGAGCGTTCTCAACTCCATATTCAGTTCGGCAGTGGCCGCTTCGTTGGCAGGCGGCTTCGTGGACCGCAATCCAAGGAGCATGATTTCACCCATGATGGATGAGATCGGGGCCATCACCGGATTTACGTCGCCGGGAAGTCGCTCGCGGGCAATCTGCATTTTCTCAGCGACAATCTGGCGGTCGCGGTAAATATCGGTGCCCCAGTCAAACTCCACCCAGACAATCGATAGTCCGATTCCGGATGCCGAACGGACTCGTTGAACACCGGTTGCACCGTTCAACAGATATTCAATCGGTCGAGTCACCAGCACTTCGACTTCTTCCGGTGCGAGACCGGGGGCCTCGGTCATGACGGTGACGGTTGGTCGATTCAGATCGGGGAACACATCGACCGGCATTTCGCTGAGTGTGTAGCCGCCGTAGACCAGCACTGCGATCGCAGCGATCAGCACGAAGCCGCGATTCTTCAGGGAGAATGCGATGATGGCGTTCAGCATGAATTATTCCATCAACCTGCAAGAGCCACGATTCAATGTGCCCCGACACTCCGTGGCGAGAACCCAAACGCAAATGTCTCCCGTCACGATGCAGCGGGCAATCCTCGCCACGGAGTGTCGAGCAACAATAATGTCAGACCTAACGCAACGCCGCATAGCCCGTCTGCAGGGCCATGGCCCCGCTGACAGCCACCGAGTCATTTGGTACAAGGCCTTCCAGAATCTGAACAGCCACATCGTCGGACCGACCGAGCACCACAAATCGCCGTTCAAAGGTGTCATCGGCTTTGTGAACGAACACGTACGATCGAGTCCCCTCGCGAACAATGGCCTCACGCGGCACTGCGAGTTGCGGCGGAATGGTTCCTGTCTCGATTGTCAGTCGAGCCAGCATGTTGTGCTGAACCGGTACGCGTGGCATCTGCTTGAGTTCGATCCAGACCGACAACGTTCGATCATCCTGTCCCACCGAACTGCCGCTTCGGACAAGAGTCCCGGTCACAACTTCTGCAGCGTCCGCGACAAAACGCACGCGGACCGATTGTCCCACTTTGACTCGCGCGAGATTGCGTTCCGAAACAAACCCCTGAACCCACACCTGAGACAGATCGTGGATCTCAAATACCG
>JANOUN010000439.1:0-16557 GCA_031416875.1 Planctomycetota bacterium
GCAGCAGTTCCTGTTTGACCTTGGAGCGGATCTGTGTGTCCCGCTCCCCGCCGCCGGGCAACCCGATCTGCTGAAGACGCGACTGTCGAGTGGCGATGCGGAACATCTGGAACGACTCATCGATCGTTTTACCGAACGTCAGGCGCCGCTCAACAGCTTTATCCTGCCCGGCGGTTCACCGGCTGCAGCACAATTGCATCTCGCACGCGGCGTTTGTCGGCGTGCGGAACTGGATGTCCTGCGAATGCAGGAAACTGAGCCGTTGAATTCTGCAATTGCGATTTGTCTGAACCGGCTTTCGGACCTGCTGTTTGTGCTTGCGCGAGCGGCCAATGACGATGGCAGGAACGACGTGTTGTGGCAGGCACGAAAGGCCGAAGAATAGGTCGTATACGACTTACAGGACTTATACTTATCAGATTCCGGGAAACCGTCTGCTCCCTGCCCTACTCCCAGGGCTTATTTTCCAGGGCCTTGTTGGCATCGATCCAGGCCTTCAATTCGACCTGGTCAGCCTCCGGAATTTTGGCATTGTTGACCACGAGTGTCACGGCGATCTTGACAGCGAGACTGCCGGACTCATTGACCGGGACGGATGTCGCCGCGCGGTTCATCATGCCTTGTGGCAGCATGGGTGGTTGTTTTGCCAGACCGTTTTTGTCGATGTGGCGGTAGGCAAAGAACAAATCCGCTCCGCATTGCTGCCATGCCGGATCTCCCGGGGCTTGATTGAAGAACACGCTGGCTTCCAGTGCCAGGTTGGCGACTTTCCATGTGAGCGGATCGAAATCCACTTTGGCGTCGTAGGCTCCCTGACCAATTCCGAAAGCAGCGCGGCAACGGACCTGTAACGGACGTTCTCGATCGTCGATGAGCCTGACAAACGTCTGCATGACGTTGGTTTCCCGGCGACCGCTCGATTTTCGAGGCTGCGTCACGCTGAACAGTGTATCCACCAGGAGCAGCTGGTAAGCGACTTCGGTGCATGGACGAGCGATTTCTGCTGCGATTGTCTCGCTCACACTGTCCTGTTCCTGGGGAATCACAGAAGTGTTGGTCAGAACATAACCGACAGCCGCAGCAGCCGTGACTTTGACTGAATCCGGTTGCTCAGGATCCTTGAGCAGACCAAGCAACGCGGCCATGGATTCGCTGTGATTCTCCGTCAGCCCCGCCGCCGTCTTATTGACGTACAATTCCTTGATGATCTGAATCGCGATCGAGCGGGCATCCAGATTGTTGTCGAACATCTGCTTTGCCACAGCCAGCACCGTATCACAGTATTTTTGGCGATACGCCTTTGTTCTCTGCGCGTTTCCAGCCTGCCCCCCGGCACCGCGAATTTCACGGTCCATTTCATTGAACAAATTCTTGACGTTATCGGAACTGGCGACAAACGTCGGATCGGTTACCTGAAACAGTCGATACTTCAGCACAAGGCTCAGGTTCTCAAGATCTGCAGCGCTTTCTGCTCCGGACTGAATACCGGTTGAGACTGGTCGCCGCAGCTGCAAATACTTTGCTTCAGGAATACGTTCCAGGGGATTATTGATTTCGCGTATCTTAAGTGTCAGCGCGTGCTGATCGATGATCTTCTGCATGCAGTCCTGGTCCGGATTACCCGGCAGTGGGGGATCAGCGGCAGGGGGATCCTGCGCTGCGGCTTTCGGGGCGGCTGCTTCATCGCTTGCGGCTGTCGGCGCAGGAGTCTCGGTGCTTTCCTGAGCCCGAACGGTTCCATGCCACGCAAGGCACAACGTCAAAATCAGCGGGCATTGGCTGACAGCAACAATGCCATTCAGGATCTGAATGCAGCGGGCAACAACAGGCATAGGCTCACCAAGACAGGAAGACGTCGATGTCTCGTTGGTTTTTTGGGAATTCAAACTTACAGCATCCTGGAAACGTCAGCAGTTTCAAGCTGCAAGTCAGAACACAATTCGAGCCGATCCTGGCCCGCCGACTGCTGCCCTCGAACGCCGAATGGCATCTCAGAAACTTTCGGAAAACGGGTTAAGATGACAGGTTCTGTGGTTCACGTCCAGAATCAGAACTGCCGGAACGCCACAATTCAACAGTTTCGTGGCTGGATCCCGGCAGGTCTGGCAATATCGCATAATCGTTGACTATGTTCCAGTTTACCAGGAGCGTAATTCTCCGGCTGTGGTCCGCAGAACCCGTACAACCGGATTTGCGGTTTCGACCATCGTTCATTTGCCGATCGACTTGTTCAAGCCCTTGTCACCGGCGACAGGCGTCAATTCGAGGAGTCCCGATTGCCGCGGACAGGCATCCACTCATCCTGAAAATGAAGCCTGAAGCCGCCCATTTGAACACTGATCGGCAGGGAGTTACTGAGTTGCAGTCTCCAGCCACGGATTGAGATTCAGGAACTGTTCGCGCCAGTGGTAGTGATCCAGCAGGCCGGTGGTGTCGCGGTTGAGCAGTCGCAAGGCGGCGTAGAGGGCTTCAATGGTGGCGAGACCTTCGCTGGGGTCCGCGTAGACTTCCGACTTGCGAGGATACGCTGTCTGCACCAGGGGCAGCGATCGGACTTCGACGTGCTGATAAAACGGTTCCATCCTCGCGGCCAGACGCCAGGTTCCGTCGAGCAACAAGAGTCCGCGATCAGAATCTGCTTCTGACAGAATCGGGCCCCCGATCCCCAGCCGCACATAACCGGTGAGATCGATTGGCACGGGACGTGGAAACGTGCAGAATACGAAGCCGTCGCGGTCGCGCAGGGGTTCCACCGAACACTTGCTGCGTCGTTCGCGCGGATGCACGACAATCACAGTCGGTGGCACAGTGAAGTCTGACGGCACGGGGTTTGTGGGCATCGCAATCACTCGTTGCGGATCTTTTCAATTTCCGCATTCAGATCGGCAATCTGTTTTTCCAGGCGCGGGATCTCCTGAGGATCATCGGGCTGGTTTCTTGCTGCTTTCAGCAATTCCCGCAGACGTTGAATTTTGTTCTTTGCCGCTTCAATTTGCTTCTGCTGTTTCTTGTTCAGCGCCATTTGGCTCTAATCCCGTCTCGTGTGTGTGGCGATTCCGCCGAATATTGGCCGAGTCTCTGTCGTGTTATGCCAGTCTGCTGCCAGTGTCGGCAGCTTATCGAAGTTTTGACGTGTTGCGAACAATGCCCGACCATTCCAAAGAACTTGTCCGATTACTTTGCGAGTCGGTGCTGTCGGGCGGCTTGCACAAGGCGGTGTTCAGCAGCCCGCGAGTCGCCACCGAATCCATTCGCCGTGTCGATGTGCGACCGGTGGAAATCCGCGAAGGACGGCGGTTTCAGTTCGCATTACAAACCGAAACGCAACAGACTCACAAGAATCTGGACGCCAGTGAAGCCGCTGCCGAATTCACGCGACTCTGCCAGCAGGTCTACCGCAACGTCCGGCTGGTGACCGATTTTGCCACCAGCGAAGCCCGTGAATCCAGAAAGGGTGTTTGGTTTCTGAAGACGACTACGGCCCCAGCGGCAACTTTAGATACGGATGGAACCTCGTCCATCCCCGAAGTTGAATCGCACAATCGCGTCCGCAATTATCTGATCCCTGAAGGCGTGCCCTGCCCATTCCTGATTCATACCGGCGTCATGTCGCGCGACGGCAGCGTGCGAGCCGATCATTCCCGCAAGTTTCGTCAGATCAATCGGTTTCTCGAATTTATTCACGACATTGCTGGTGCGCTGCCATCGGATCGGCCGCTGCGGATAGTGGACTTCGGCTGCGGAAAAAGTTATCTGACTTTTGCCACCCATTACTTGTTCTCGAGCATTCTGAAACGCGAATGTCACATCGTCGGACTGGATCGCCGAACCGATGTGATCGACACCTGTCGGAAGGTCGTCAACAGCCTGTCGTTGTCAAATCTGGAATTTCACGTGGGCGATATTGCGGGATTCCTGTCGAACGGTCCGGTGGATTTGATGATCTCGCTGCACGCCTGCGACACGGCTACCGACGATGCCATCGCGCAGGCGATCCAATGGAACAGCTGCGCCATCCTGGCTGTTCCCTGCTGCCAGCATGAATTGAATGAACTTCTTTCCGAAACGGCCCTGTCGCCTGTCACAACGTACGGCATTACGAAGGACCGCTTTGCCGCGATCGCCACCGACACCATGCGGGCTTCGCTGCTCACGGCGAGCGGCTATCAGACGCAGGTGATGGAGTTCATTGATATGGAACACACGCCGAAGAATCTGCTCATTCGAGCAATCAAGCGAAAGTCCGGCAGCGCTGGTGCGAAAGCGGCGGGCGACAAAGCACTGACTGACGTGCGACAATTGCGTTCGCAGCTGGGAGTCGGACCACTGACACTGGAGCGCCGCCTGAATGAACATGGTGTGTTGACGTTGGCAGAGGAATTGCAGAGTGCTGGAGCCAATCCCGGGCATCACAGCGAAAGTATGGATGCAGCGTCATGACAAGGACTCTCATTACGCTTTGCACATACAATGAACGGGAGAACATCAGTCAGCTGCTTCCGGAACTGCATGCCGTCGCACGGGACGCGACGATTCTGATCATCGACGACAACTCACCCGATGGAACTGGTCAACTGGCCGACCAGCTTTCCTCTGCTGATCCCCGCGTTCAGGTTTTGCATCGCGCTCGAAAACAGGGACTTGGCACAGCGACTCTGGCGGGTTTTCGTTACGCAATCGACAATGGCTTTGAGTTCGTTGTGAACCTGGACGCCGATTTCAGTCACAATCCGAAGTACATCCCGGACCTCATCCGGCTGATGTCACAATGTGATGTCGCGATTGGTTCCCGTTACGTTCAAGGCGGTGGCGTCGCCGGGTGGACACGCGGGCGAAAGTTGATGAGTCAGTCGATCAACGTTTGGGCCAGATTGTGTCTGGGTCTGCCGACCCAGGACAACAGCGGCAGTTTTCGATGCTATCGCGTGAGCAAACTCGCGGAGATCGACTGGTCTCTGACGATGGCCAAAGGATACGCATTTCAGGAAGAAGTGCTGTATCGCTGCCAGCGAGTGGGATGCGGCATGATGGAAGTTCCAATCATCTTCGAGGATCGTCGGTTCGGGACAACAAAGATCAATACCCGTGAATGCCTGACAGCGGGCTGGGTGATTTTCGCACTCGGAATTCAGCGCCTGTTTGGGTGCCGTGTGAAGAACGTAAAGTAAGGCGACTCGATGCCTCAAAACACCGCTGGACGTGATTCAGAAACTCCGTCGTTCAAAATTCCGATCGCGTTGAACGCTGCTATGCCAGACAAACTGATTTACCGCGACGACCGCACGATTTGGTTTGTGGGCGAAGCCTACGCCAGGATTCGTGGACTTACAATGCAACCTGCAAAGCAACGTCTGGCGGCATTTTCGCGGCCAAATTCAGGCCTTGGACCAGGTTCATCGGGTTACTCACTCCAGTGTGCAGGATTGAATCCGTGCCAATTCTTCAAATCCCGATGTAATCACGTGAGATTCCTCCAGACTGCCCGTCTTGACTCACCTGTATGGCGAAGGCACTGACAATCCGAAAACGCCCTTCAGCCAGCGTTGAAGTGAATGTGTGGCGTTGCTATAAGTCTTTCAACCGCAAAATATTGTGTCTGGACTTTCATGTCCGGACGATTCTGAAATGCCCCAACTTTGGAGAAATCGAACGTGAGTGATAGTGAGAACGCACCGGAAACGGAAGGTACTCGTGCCCCGGAACCACAGCAGACGCAGGAAGTCGTTGTGACTGACGTGAATGCCAACGCGGGTTATGCCAATTTCTGTCGAGTGTCCAGCACTCCGGAAGAATTGATTCTGGATCTTGGTCTTAACCCGACGCCCTACGCCACAGGCAAGGTCGAAGTGAAAGTGACTCAGCGAATCATCCTGAATCACTACACCGCCAAACGTCTGTGGAGCGCACTGTCGATGGCGTTGCAACGGCATGAGCAGGCATTTGGCGTTCTGGAAACGGACGTTCGCAAGCGCGTGAAACCTCAGCCGATTTCCTAGTAATTCATGGCTCGAGTTCGATAGAATTGACCAAGGCTTAGCATCATGGCGATGCTAAGCCTTTTTGCTGGGACAGGCACTGCAACTCACTTTTCCCGGTCCACGAATTTCACTTGAAGACGTCAGTACAATGACAGATCTACCAACACCGGACGATCCTTCAGAAAACGAAGGCCCACAAAGCCAGGAAATCCGTCACTCCCATATCGGCGCACTCGTACCGACACACGTTGCCCGCGGAGTCTTCACCACCGGTGCCGTTGTGTTGCAGGGGCAACATGAATTCATCGTGGACTTCCTGCTGAGGATGCAGCAACCGCAACAGGTTGTGGCGCGCGTTGTGATGCCACCGGCGGTGGTGAATCAGTTCATTCAGGCGCTGCAGGAAAACATCAATCGTTATGAAGATCGCTTCGGGCCGATTCACATGCCCGTCATTCCAAATCAGAATCAGCAGCAGCGCCAGTCGGCTCAGGACCTGTACGAATCGCTGAAAATCAGTGACGATGTGCAGTCCGGAACCTACGCCAATGCGGTGATGATCGGACATTCGCCGACCGAATTCTCATTCGACTTCATCACGACGTTTTTTCCGCGCTCGTCTGTTTCGCAGCGGGTATTCATGGCATCCGCGAATGCCAGGCGACTGCTCGATTCAATGAATCATTCGTTTCAACAGTTCCAGCAACGCCTTCGCAACCCGCCTCCACCGCCGGACAACGATACGGATTCTCCCGACTACGGGACTGGTCCACCGGATTTCAACACGCCCGGAGGCGACTGGCCGCCGGGATTGTAGGACGATTGGTGAAATTCAGTCGTTCGCCAATGCGGCGGCCATACGGATGGCTTCTATCATGCCCGCAGCATCCGCTGGTGTTTGCGGATTCCATGCGCGATCGAATGCTGTGCCGTGTGTCGGACTGGTACGCACGATGGGCAACCCGAGTGTAATATTCACGGCGGCATCAAAGCCGATCAGTTTCACGGGGATATGACCCTGATCGTGGTACATCGCTACGACCCCATCAAATTCGCCGCTCACCGCCCGGCGGATCAGCGTGTCCACTGGCAACGGACCGGTCACTGATTTCACGAGTGAAGCACAGGCATCAACCGCCGGGCGAATAATGCGTGATTCTTCATGGCCAAACAATCCGTTTTCACCTCCATGCGGATTCAGCGCGCACACCGCAATGGCGCGACGCCGGCAATGAATGCGTTGCAGAAAACTGTCCATTAAGCAAATCTTCCGGACGATTGCCTCCTGCGTGAGTAACTGCGGAACACTGGCAATCGATGTGTGCAGCGTGACGTGGGCGATGCTGAGTCCGCACAATGCGACTTCGCTTCTTTCGGATGGATTGCTGGTGGAGAACGGCAGAATCAGTTGCCGCCATGCGGTGAGTGCGGATTCCGGCAGATGCAGCATCATCGCAAAGTCCGTGACGCCACAGCGTTCGGCCAGGATCTCCGTGTGGCCGGGAAAATCATGCCCGGCAAGATGCAGGGCTTCCTTGTTCAGCGGGGCAGTGACAATTGCATCGACGGCAGATTGTTTCGCCAGCGTGATGGCGGCATCCAGATAATGGAACGCAGCATCGCCTGCTTCGTGACTGACTTGAGAGCGCGGAGCCGCAAGTACGACGTCGGTATACGGATTGAAACACAGAAATCGATTTTTCGCCGCGGCTGAGATTACGTCTGCTCGAAAGCGCGCCGTGTCCGCTCCTGCAGCCGTCAGCTCCTGCAACGGCACAGTCATGCCGAAGATCTCAGCTGTCTCGCGAAATGTCTGCGGATGGCCCATCAGCACAGGGTGGCAAACCCCCAATGTCGCAGGATGTGCGATCGCGCGAAGAATGACCTCCGGACCGATGCCGGCGACGTCGCCGACCGTGATGGCGATGATTGGTTTCATGGACTTCATGGTACGTTTCGTCTGACTGGACAGGAAGGTCGCTTCGAGAACAGCAATTTAACGGGTGGAATCCCGTATTGCGTTGCTGCCGCATGAATGAATTCGTGTAAAGAAGGCGAATCGAATTGTTTTTCTGTAGCGTCCATCCATCGACCGCGGCATTCTGCGACAGCCCGAACTTCGACAACAACTCAAGCGAACTGATACCTCAACGTCTGCATCACGGATGCCAACGGAGGGTTCGCCTGAGTCCTGAGCTGTCAGTGCTGATTTGGGCTCAACGGAAAATGAGAGAATGGCATTCGGCTCATGCTTCCGTTGTGGCTCGACTGGCTGAGCTGCTCCTTCCCAGGGGAAACGACCGACGGAGTCCGCAAGGATCTTTGTTGGGGGAACTGCCCGAGAAGGATCGCTCTTTTTCCTGAAAAAAGGGGTCAGGAACCAATAGCCAAATGGCCCGGAGGGTGCTCCGCACTATTGGTTCCTGACCCCTTTTGCACTAAACCGCGTTCACAATGAGATGCGGAGTTTTCTGTAGGGTGTGAGAAGCGAGCAACGCGAGCGCGGGCACACCGAGGATTCAGCGCAAGTGTGGTGTGCCATCGCAGCTTGTAAGCTGCTTGTCACACCCTACGAATTTCAAAACTCCGGATACCATTCTGAACCTGGGTTAATCCACAAACACAAATTCGCTCAGGTTGAACAGCAGTCGGCACAGCGCAGGAAGTCCATGGACTTCGGCGTAGGCAATTGTCTGCAGACGTTCTTCCTGTGAAGGTATTCTTCCCGTCAGCAGACGAAAGGCTTCATCAATGCGAGCCTCCGTGGACGTTGCATCCGTTTCCAGTCGCGTCGCAAAGTGCTGAGCCATGGAAAGTGTGAACCGATTGTTGAGCAGCGACAGCGCCTGCAGGGCAGTCTGTGTTTCATGACGACGAGGTGTGCTTTGCGATGAATCTGCACAGTCGAGTGTCGTCATGAACGGGTCCGGCTGCGACCGAACGATAAATCGATAAACACTGCGTCGGTGCGAGCGAACGTCTTCCGGATCAAACTTATTGTATTCGTAGTGCGGTGAATGTTCGGGCTTTTCGAGCTCAAACAGATAAAATCCCGGGCCACCCATTTCGGAATTCAGTTGTCCGCTCACTGCCAGCATGGAATCCCGGATCTCTTCTGCCTCCAGTCGCCGTCGATTCATGCGCCACAGGAATTTGTTGTCGGCATCGACAGCCTCAGCGGCAGGATTGCTGATCGAACTCTGGCGATACACGGCACTGATGACGATCAGACGATGGAGTCGTCGGAAGGACTGGCCATGGTCAAGAAATTCTGCCGCAAGCCAGTCCAGCAGTGCCGGGTGACTGGGCAACTGGCCCATGCGACCAAAGTCGTTCGGTGAATCCACGATCGCACGTCCAAAGTGATACTGCCAGACGCGATTGACGATCGACCGCCATGTGAGCGGATGATCGGGCCGTGTTATCCAGCGGGCTAAAGCGGCTCGACGATCACCTTCTGTGTGATCGACCGGAAGTTGAAACTGCCAGTTGTCGTCAGCATGCAATGGAATCGTGCCGGGTTGAACTTCGTCTCGCGGCTGCGTTTCGTTACCTCGATGCAGGAGCTTCACAGGCCGTGGCTTACCTTCGGTTGGTCGAAAATTTCCCTGTGGCGTGAAGTGTGTTGCCGCCGTATAGACCATACGGCCGGAGGGCAGTGCGTTGAGTTCCTGTTCTACGGTTGCCAGGTGCCGGGTCAGCGTGTCTCGCTGAGTTCTGCGTTCTTCCGTATTGAGCGTTTCCAGCAAAGCGTCACGAGCCTGCTGAGCTTCCGACAGTGCGCGAGCCGCGTCGGGATCCGCAGCTGCCGGCCAGATGGCATCCGTGAGATTGGACTTACGCCATCGTTCCGGCGCTTCGATTGAATCCAGAGCCGTCACGGCTGCATTTGTCGCGACGCTGGTCCCATCCGCACCCAGCACATCCAGTTCCGCCAGCGCCAGAATGAAATCGTTCTGACGCGTGGCCAGCTTTGTGGCGACGACGCGAACATATCGAGCCGTCACGCTGCAGGGAATCGTGACGGGGGCGATTCCGGGACTGGATGTGTCAATTGCCGTCGCATCCAGTACGATGTGGGGCGCTGCACCCGCAGCACGTTGCCCTGCCGTCGATCCCTCCAGCCTGTAACGCACGGGAAATCCAAACCCCGCACCGATTCCGGCAAAGTCATCGTGACATGGATGCAGCACAACCGACGACAATTCAACATCTCGACCAAGATCGATTTCGACCCACTTATCCGTGTCAGCCACTGCCGCAATCTGGCTGTGATAACCGAATTCCGGCCGCTTCGCAGCGGGTTCTGCCATCGGGCTCAATTTCGTGATCTGTTCTTCCAGCATCACGAGCCTGTCACCGCCTTCCGCCCGGATGGCGGCTTCCAGTTTGGTCAACTCCTGCTGAGCGGTCGTCTTCTGTACGGTCAGTTCGTGCCTGCGGGTTTCGATCGCAGGGTCGGTGTCATACGGTCGGTCGGCGCGATCAACGGCGGCAAACACGGACTGCAGACTGTAATAGTGCTGCTGAGTGAACGGATCAAACTTGTGGTTGTGGCAACGCGCACATTGAATAGTGGCACTGCAGAATGTGTTGAGCGCCCCCGTGACCATGTCGTCGCGATCAAGATTGCGCGCGACCATGCCATCGATTTTGCTTTCCGACACTTCCACATGGCCGATGAAATCCCACGGACCGGCGGCGATGAATCCCAGTCCCAGAATCCCGTCGGGCTCACCAGGAAACAACACGTCACCGGCGAGCTGTTCCTGCACAAAGCGTGTGTACGGTTTGTCGTCATTGAATGAGCGGATGACGTAATCGCGATACGGCCATGCATTCGGTCGCAGTTTGTCTTTGTCGTAACCGCAGGTGTCAGCATAGCGCACAACATCCAGCCAGTGCCGCGCCCAGCGTTCGCCGTAGCGCGGAGACGCCAGCAGGCGATCGACAACGCGTTCATACGCATCCAGAGAGGAATCATTGATGAAGGCGTCGATTTCGTCCGGTGTTGGCGGCAGCCCGATGAGGTCAAACGTGACGCGACGAATCAAAGTACGACGATCTGTTTCCGGAGACGGTTCAAGCGCGTGCTCTCGCAGTTTGCTGAGCACGAACGCATCGATCGGCGTGCGCAGCCACTGGCGAGCCGCATGATCGTCGAATTTTGGCGGCTGAATCGCTGTGATCGGACGCAGCGACCACCAGCTGAAATCATCGACAACGGGTTCCGTCAGACTAAGATTGTCCGGCCATACGGCGCCTGCCAGGATCCAATCTCGCAGGGCAGCAACTTCTTCGTCGGTCAGTGGATCTGCGGCTTTCGGCATTGCCGGGGGGACGCAGTTCGATTCAGGCATGACGACTGTCAGCAACTGACTCTCGTCCGGTTTGCCGGGCTCAACAAAGCCGGAATCCTGCAGATGCTGCTGAGTCTGCAACGAAAACTCGCCCTTGCGGTCGTTTTCGTTGTGGCAGCTCAGGCACCGTCGTTCCAGCAACGGTGCGACCTTTTCGCGGAACAAATCATCGGCGTGCGATGAGGTCCCTGTCGTAATCAATGCAATACAGGCCGAAAGAATGGCCGGGCACGTTTGCACAAAGGCACTCACACTGGGAGAAACTGGCGGGCCGCTGACAACGGGTCAACATGGGGGTAAGGATAACGAACAACTGCGTCTCTGCCGACCGTTATTTACTTGAAACAGATCCATCTGCCGGTTTGGGCCGCAACCGTCTGGCTATGACAACCGTGACCACGAACAGGTAGGCACCACTCATGATCAGCAATGGCCACAGCAACTGCGGCCATTTGTGGAAGACGCTGTCCGAAAGCCAGGACTGCGCGAAACACAGCGGAGCCATCCCGATTCCCGTTGCAACCATCACATGGCGAACGGGGATGCGAGTGAAACCGGCGGCGTAGGACACCAGATCGGTTGATGTGAGTGGATTAAGTCGGAGCAGGAAGATCATCGACCCGCCACGCCGTTCGAGTGCCAATTGAAGTCGTTCGATCGAATTCGTTGAGCCAAGCCGCTGCATCCAGCCTGAACCAAGGCTGCGTGTCAGCCCGCAGGAAATGCCTGAACCAATCACGTTTCCGAGCAGAGCCAGGAGTCCACCGAACCAGGGACCAAAAATCAATCCACCCGGAGCATACAGGAGCAGACCCGGAATCGGCGCGACAATGACTTCGATTGTCACGAACAGCACGTAAGCCACAGGTGCCCAGCTTCCGGCCTGACGAAAGAACTGCTGCAGGCTCTCCACACGTTGAGTGCCAGTGATGTCAGATCGTATCAGTTGAAACGCAATGCCTTCCGAAAACCAGGATCCGGCCAGGCAGGAAAACAGCAGCGCCAGCAACAACCAGGGAAGGAAACGGATTTGCAGGACAGACATCATGAATCAGGCTCGACGAGCGGAAATACAGTGCAAGGGAGGGATCGAATTGTAGCATGTTGCCAGTGGATTGAATCGTCCAGGTTGGCGGAAGGATCCTCAACTTCGCAGCGCCATTCGGAGTGCGATGACTTGTCATCGCTTTGGTTGTCCGACGGTGTAATCCACAACAGTATGCTTGATTTGGAACGACACTTGTCGCAAACTATCCAGAAGTCTGTCCTGATACCCCAAAACCGTGAACCGCAAGGCGCTAGCCTCGGGTAATTTGCCTGCAAAAACCAGCAGCTAGCGGGCTGTTGATTTAATACCAACCCGAAGCGCCAGCGAGGCAGAAACGGCTGAATTCCTCGCTGGCGCTTCGGGTTGGTATGATTATGAGCCCCAAAAATCACTAAATCAACATCCCGCTAGCGCCTTGCCGCTCACAAGAACAGTGGTATTCAGACAGACTCCCAGGCTCTGAATGGGATTCCTGGACCCGTGTAATGAAGCGCACAATGCTGCGAATCACGACGAGCAGGCAGGACGTATGGCAACTGATTACATGTTCATCGGCGTCGGTGCGGTCGTTTGGTTATTCGGAATCGCGATGGTGTCGTGGCACGTCTATCGCCGGCGCAGGTTTCTGAGCGATGCCGGGATCTCCCCGTCGGAACTCAAGTTTCTGGAGCAGCAATATCGCCGTCGCATGCAAACCTCGGCCCTCGCGATTACGCTCGGTGCCCTCATTTCCATGTGCGACTATCTTCCGAACTTCAGAACATCTCCCGGATTCGCCGCCGCCTACGTGATGGGACTGCTGCTGCTTTCCATGTGGCTGGTTTTGCTGGCCCTGGGAGATGCGGTCGCCAGCCGCGTCCACATGAGCCAGTCACTGAGGAAGAATCGCCTGACTCGCCAGGCTCTGCAGGAGGCGATCAACGAATTGCGTCAGCAACAGGTCGATAGCCTGAAAACTGATGACGAGCGCAAAATGATCATGCCGCGAGATGGTTGATTCTGAGATCGACGGCGAAATGCTGAAAGCATGAAGCGAAGAATTCTGGTTCAACGACAAATGACGTGCGCGGCTTCACCAGGATGACTTAGGCGACACTGCAATACGGAGTCCTTTGGACAGATTTGAGTTGGAGATGTGGAGTAGCAGCTCTGGGATTCGTCCTGAAGGGGCGACGGAATTCAGCCTGGGCCAACGGCCCAGGAAAATGGCATTGTGATCAGAAACGCCCTGAAAGGGCAGGGGAATTCCGATTCTGGAACCCCTTCAGGGTACAAACACAAATATGCATCATGACCTGGGGCGGCGTTTGTCGCGGAAGCGACGGCACTTGCCCCAGGCTGTATTCCAGAAGCCTGTCAGGCTTACGCACCCGCAATTGAGTTGAACACAATTCACCGCGGCGCACTTCAATTGTCGATGAACCTCACTTTACACCTTGCCTGCTGTGTGATCATGATCGTGTGATTGGCGTGACAAAAGCAACATGGCATGAGTAGACTGATTACAATGCTGCTGCGTGACCATCGTTGACCGCCACAACGCGGAAGTGGTCGATCAGGCGTCCGTTTTTCTTAAGCCCGATAGATCGCAGAATCTTTACGTGCCGAAACACACAAACACGGAGCGGCAATGTCATCGACTGTACGGGCTGTAGAAATCCCACTTTCAATGTCAATCTCTCAGGCCGGGCCGGCAGTTTACCGCCGTGAAGATTACGTCGGTGCATTCCGCCATTTGGTTATCCTGGCAGTTGACTTTCTTGTCATTCTTCTTCTTGTATTTCCTCTTAGTTTGCTTCCTGCAGTTTTTCTGCATTCTCTGTCTGCCGAATTCGATTCTTACTACATCATCGTTCCCCTTGTCCTGGTATGGCTTTATCTCGCCGTCCTGAAGCCATCCCGAATCCGTTCGCCGGGCTATTGGGTCACCGGTGCCAGGATCGTGACCATAAACGGAGGAAAACCTTCGCCATTCTGCATGACGCTACGGCTTGCCTCGACGCTGCTCTGGTTGTTTGCGGCGCCGATAAGTTTTTTCTTTATCGACATCTTGTGGACAACGGTCGATGACGAGCGGCAAATGCTGCGAGATCTATTCAGTGGTACCCGTCTGATCCGCATCAATGCCAAGCCAATCGCCCGTGGCAGAATTGTCTATTCATTCTATACTGCCTTCGGACTCACACTGCTCTACTTAAGCGTACGCAAGTTATCTTCCGCAGATTTGGATCCACCAGCGGACGGCATTCCCTCAAGTCCGGCGTCTTCAACTGCCTCGTCTTCAACTGTTGAGGCAACCGCACTGACAGAAATCACCATGGCAGCCGACGAAGTGCGTTCTCGTGAAATTCGGATCGTTCAGTGTCAGAAATGTGGCATGCGAGTCGTGCCAAAGTCCAACGGACTTTGTCCGTCGTGCCAGACGCAGATCTCAAGCGGATCCTGATCAAATTGGTAAGCCGCTCGCACGGCCTGTATCACTTCTGGCCAGCAATTCTGGATCAGGGTATCAAATTGCGAGGCACGAGTTTCGTATCTGGTGCCGATCTGTGATCCGCTGTTTCGACGAACATCGGACTTTACAACTTGTTTTCAGATGGCATAATCCGCAGTGTGCGATTGAAAAACAATTGCATTCTGGCCCTTTCACAATTCAAGGAGGATCTCATGGCCACATCGGAATCGCGGCGACGTAAACAACTGGAAAAGAAAAAGAAAAAACGCGACGGCAAGCGTCACGAATTAGCGCTGAAAAGCAATATGAGCCACGCTGATAAGGTTCTCTTGCGTGCAAAAGCCCCGATCATGGAGTGTATTATGGGGGAGACGCTGCAATCGCGCGGGCTGGGAACTGTGATGATCGCTCGACGTGTTTCCACCGGCGAAATCCTCGTCAGCAATTTTCTTGTGGACCGCTATTGTCTGGGTGTCAAAAACTGTTTCGCACAGTTTGTGTATCCATCGCAGTACCAGGAAATACTGGACGGCATGACCGCGCGGGGCCTGGCATACATTCGCATTGATGCTCCATCGGCCCGTCGTCTGGTCGAAGACGCTGTGGAATTTGCGGCAAAATATGATTTCAAACCGCATCCGGACTACCGCACGGCAAAGCGGATTTTTGGTGAGATTGATGCGTCTGCCGGTCAGCAGCTTGTGGAAATGGGCAGAGACGGCAAGCCGTTCTATGTCTCGGGCCCGTTTGAATCGGAACGCGACAGCATGGAGATTCTGGGTAAGCTCGGTGCTGCCAGTGGTCAAGGTGGATTCCACCACCTGACTCAGGTCTCCAGAACCACCGCCATGCAGCTCCTTGGTGAATCCGAGATTCTCGCCCTCGAATCCGGTAAGTTCGACGAAGATGATGACGAAGACGACGCTTCTGACTACGAGTTCGACACCGAAGGTGCGGGATGCGACACTGAAGCCGCCTGACACGTTGTGGAAATAAGATCGCCGCGCTTGAATTGCAACGACTGCCAAAGACCGTCACACTGCGAGGACAAGTGATCCACTCACCCGTCCTCGCAGAACTTCTGACATGCTTTCGCGACTTGCAACGTACACTCTGTTTGGCATCGAAGCGAGATTGGTCGAAGTCGAGGTCGATATTTCGCCCGGCGCGCTGCCCAAGACGATTCTGGTCGGACTCGCCGAAGCGGCGGTCAAAGAAAGTGTGCATCGAATCGAACGCGCGCTGGTCAACAGCGGCTATCGACGACCTGACGATCGCGTCGTGATCAATCTGTCCCCGGCGGATCTGCCCAAGGACGCCGCATCACTGGATCTGCCAATTGCGCTCGGATTACTGACGGCCGACGGGCAGGTCGAACAGGACTTCAGCCGCAAATCCATTTATGTCGGTGAACTGGCCCTGGACGGAAGTCTGCGAGCCGTTAAGGGTGTCCTGTCCATGGCGCTCGCCGCGCGGGATTCCGGACACACGCACATCGTAGTGCCCGCCGCGAACGCGATGGAAGCGGCCGTCGTCGATGGGATCGACGTCATCGCCGTCGGCACGCTGGCTGAAGCCGTTGGTTTTCTGACGGCGCAGTTGCCTCTGGAACCGGTCGTCTTCAGTTGGGACCATGCGCGCAGGGACTTCGGAGGCTATGAGATCGACTACGTGGATGTCAAAGGCCAGGAGATGTCCAAACGGGCGGTCTCGGTT
>JANOUN010000440.1:0-5234 GCA_031416875.1 Planctomycetota bacterium
TGATTATATCGGCGCGACGAGCTTGCGCTATCTTCCGGTTGAGGCACTCGCTTCCTGCGTGGGGCTGCCGGAATCGTCGCTGTGTCAGGCATGCGTCACCACAATTTATCCCACACCCGCCGGTGCATCAATGTACCAACGAGCGCTCGATAAGGCCGCACAAGAAAACGCCGCAAAAATCAACGGCTGCATCACCGAATGCACACCACCGCGGGTCGAACGAGTTTACATTTAGCGCTGGCGAGCCGCGGGTGTCAACCCCCGGATTGTTCCCGCACGCAACATCAGGGGACTGACGTCCCCCGTTCGCCTTAATTCGCGAACCGCCATTACACTGGAATTTCAGGTCGACAGTAATTCTCCATGGCACGTCGTTCTTCTCATGATCGCTCTTCGCGCCCGCCGGGAAACCAGCATGGACGCAGCCCCGCGCCCCGCAACGCTCCGCGAGAGCCACAAATTGACGAGGGGCACGATGAACCTTCTCCATACCCCGCTGCGCCCGCTTCAAAAGAGATGACGTCGCTGATGGTGCGGCAGAGAACTCAACTGGGGCCGTCCGCATCGGAGTCGATTCCCGTCATTCATGTCAGAAATCGCACGCGGCATCCGATTCTGTACCGCAAACAGCTTGCGCGAATTGAAGATGCCAGGCCGGGAGATCTGGTTGCTGTTTACACCGACGGACATCAGGAACCACTGGGGTACGGTCTGTTTAATCCCCGCAGTGAAATGTCCGTGCGGATGCTGTGGAATACGCCGCAATTTCCGACTGAAGCTGCATGGTCAGAAAAACTACGGGCTGCCATTTCGCTGCGTCGTGATCTGCTGAAACTGGAATCGCAGTCCGATGCCTGGCGCGTCGTGCACTCAGAATCGGATGGCCTGTCCGGCATCGTGATCGATCGCTTCGGCGATGTGCTTTCGGCAGAAACGTTTGGCCTGGGAATGTATCAACGTGCCAGCCTGTTGATGCCGATGCTGGCCGCGCAAATGGGACTGGGACACTGGCTGGTACGTACGAGTCCGCAGTTTCTGTCTCAGGAAGGCTGCGATCCACCGCCGCTGATGTCGGAGGGCTGTCCATCGCAGGTAGTGATTTCAGAGCACGGCACACGATTTCGCGTGCGTTTTGAAGGCGGACACAAGACCGGATTTTTCTGCGACCAGCGCGAGAACCGTAAGAAGTTAGCGGAGTTCTGCCAGGGCAAGAGCGTCCTGGATCTGTGCTGCTACACGGGAGGTTTTTCCGTGCAGGCGAAAGTGCTTGGCAAAGCGGACGATGTCACTGGTGTGGACCTTGATGAAGAACCACTCAAGCTGGCGCGAGAGAACGCGAACCTGAATAGGCTCGAGCGAAGTTCGTGCAGGCGGATGCGTTCAGCTACATGCGTGAGATGCTGCGAAACGGAAAACAATACGACGTCGTGGTTCTCGACCCGCCGAAACTGATTCGCACGCGCGTGGAAATTGAAGAGGGCACGCGCAAACATTTCGCCATGAATCGCCTGGCGATGCGACTTGTCAAACCCGGCGGTTTACTGCTGAGTTGCACCTGCGCAGGGTTGTTACCTGAATCAGAATTCGTGCAACTCCTTGTATCAGCTTCGAAATCGCAGGGCGAGGATCTTGATCCGCATGGTTCCAGCAGGATCATCAGTCAGTCAAGAACTCTGCAGATCATCGCCCGCACCGGTGCGGCGCCGGATCACCCCGTCATTTCGACGTGCATGGAAACGGACTACCTGAAGGCCGTCTGGATGATTGTGAATTAAGAACCCTGACGCGGGCTTCGCAGCCCTCCACAGACCTGTGCATTTTAGTAAAGCGCAGTTGCTCGGTGCAACGCTGCGATTCCTGTAGCTTGGACATTCATGTCCGAGATATTGGCCAGGCATCGTAGCGTGGTCGAAAGGCTGTCAAGGCACAATAGCCTTCGCCTCGACAGGGTTTGATGGCCGTGCGACGGACATGAATGTCCATCCTGCATACGATCGCTCCGTCCTCGCAGCCAAAACCTGATTCACCTGCAACAGGATTTGAAAAGTAAGCCGAGCTAATCCGGCAACTCCTTACCCTTCGTTTCCGGTCCCAGCCAGATGATAACCACGCCGATCAGGTAAATAGCGGCCAGCGCGGACCCGGCTTTTGGAAGATCTCCTCCAAAGTATGCTTTCAGATTCGCTGTTTGCAGGCTACCAATGGCCGCGATCACGCGACCAAAGTTAAACGAAAACCCCTGGCCGGTCGCCCGCACGGCTGTGGGAAACAATTCCGGAAAATACAGCGGGAAAAATCCATAGAAACTGGCCGTCACTCCACCAGCGAGTACGGCAGCAAACAGGAAATTTCCGTTGAAGGAGGTATGTCCCTGATAAAAATACACAGCCGCTGCGACGGATCCCAAGCACAGAATCGCATAAGTTTTGCGACGTCCGAATCTCCCGGCCGCCAATGCGGCCAGGATCGTGCCGACAATGGCACCGATCGCCAATGCCGCCTGTGTTTTCTCTTTGGCGTAGTGTTTTATCCCTTCCACGATGGTGCCGTCTTCCAGTGTCACATTGGCTTCATTTGGCTGCAATGCATCGGCCCAGCCAGGAGCCCATTGAATTGATCCCCATGTCCCCAGCAATGCCACTCCGGCCAGAGCAGCACCGAACAGCATTCTTCCAACCACGCGAGTCTTCTGCTCAGCGGCAACTTTTCCGGAAGCAACGGCGCGAGTCAAAAACTGTCGCACGGGATACAGAAACCCAACAAGGCACACGATCAAGCCCGTGACGGTTACTGCGATACGGATCCAGCTGGCAGTCGCGTTATGCAATGGCGACCAGACATAAATGATGCCGATCGCTGCAAGACAGCCGCCGAGCACACCAAACAGATCGACATTATTCCAGTGTGACGTTTTGCCACTGTCGCGTTCTTCCTCCCACTTCGATGATTCGGGAACGAACAGGCGGATGAAGAAAATCAACAGCGCCGGGACGGCTCCGCTGATCATCAGGAATCGCCATGCAGAATTTGACAAAAGGTGCTGCGACGCGGCTTCCGAGATTCCGACCGACAACATCACTGACTGAGTTCCCCCGATGAATCCCGTCAGCCCCATACTCAGCAGTGCGACCAGCAGAAATCCCACATTCGATGCAGCTCCGATGAGTCCCGCGATGAACGCGCGTGACTTACCAGGCCAGATTTCATTGACCAGCGCGACGCCGAGAGACCACTCGCCCCCCATGCCTAGTGATGCGATAAATCTGAGCACTGCGATGTGCCAGGCTTCGGTCGCAAATCCACACAGACCTGTAAACACGGCATAAGTAAAGATGCTGAGCGACATCGCGCGGACACGCCCCATCTTGTCACCCAGCCAGCCGAACAACACGCCTCCGCTGGCCGCACCGACCAGGAACACAGCAATGATGACGCCAAACCAATCCGCTTCCGCTCCTGCCTGATCGGTGCCTTTCAGCAGATCTGTCAACGCGGGGCGGCCGATGAGTGGAAACAGTCCCATCTCAAACCCGTCAAACATCCAGCCAAGCAAGGCCGCGATCAAAGTTGCATTGCGGCCGCGACTCGAGACCGCATGGGATTTAATCGCTTTTGTCATCGGGAACGCAATTCCTGGCAAGCGGGGTCGACGATTTTTCAAATTCTTCAATCGCTTCTACACAATTGCTGCCCATGAGGCTATTCAGGAGCCTTCCTGCCGGTGTTTTTCAGATTGGCTTTGACCTGGTTTGCGGTCTCGTCAATAATGCCGTTCAGCGTCAGGAGAAATGTTGCGACGCCCCGAAGGATGTTTCGATGGATTCTCGAATACTTTCAGTTGCTGCCGAAATCAATCGCGGACTGCTCGCTGCGGTTTGCGTCTTTGCCAGCATGCTGCCCGGCGTCCCTTGTTGCTGTGCATCGCTCGCGTGCTGTGAACTGCAGGGTGCTACCCGTTGCTCTGCAGTCGAATCCCGGCAGGAATCTTGCTGCTGTCAGGAATCCAATAGGCCTGGAGATTCAGAATCCGACTGCAGTTGCTCGAAAGCATCAGCAAATCCCGGTGCGTTGTTTGCAGGACTGTGTTGTTGTGCCGAACGGCCTGCGGCCAATGCCGTTGTGGCGGACGATCATCGCGACGCTCAAAAACGGGATCGTAACGACTGGTTCGCGGAGTTGAGTCCGTTCGTGAATCCGCCTGCATCGCTGAAGCTCGACGATATTCAGTCAGGACCGCAATGCTGCCGCGATCCAGTCGCGCACAATCTCAGGCAGGCCATCCTGTGCGTGTGGAGGAATTAACCACTGTCCGGAACAGTTGACTCTTGTGTCTCTTGTTTTCTGTGAAATTCCAGTGGAGATTCCTTCGATGAAAAAATTCATCAGTGTGTTTGCTGTCTGTCTGTTTGCTGCTCCGTTTGCTTATGCCGCGATGCATGTGCAGGGAACAAATCAGACCTCTGCATCCGCAGCATGTTGCGAGTGCTGTACCGATTGCAAATTCCAGAACTGCGTTTGCAGCGAACTCGGCTGTGCCTGCGACGGCGGCGGCGACTGTGCATGCGATGCGGGATGCTGTGCATCCGGTTCATGCTGTGCTGGCGATACCTGTTGCGTCAAGTAACCGCAGCAACGTGAATTCGTGAATGTTTCGGCATTCAGCGACGTCGGGGGCAGGCTTGGCCTGTCCCCGATTTTTGTTTTGCAGTGGGATAAGCTTCCAGCTTGTCACTGCAGCTCAGGAAACATTGCGTCTTCTGCAATCGATGCCAAACACAAAGCCAACTCCCCGCACAGGTTCAACTGAATTCACCTCCCGCTTGCGGTCTGTTGATTTAGTGATTTTTGGGGCTCATGATTATACCAACCCGATGCGCCAGCGAGGAATTCAGCCGTTTCTGCCTCGCTGGCGCTTCGGGTTGGTATTAAATCAACACACCGCTTGCCAGTGTCTGCAAACACCTGCGTCAATCGTTTGTGTGAATCCGTCATTGCGTCCCTCATGCGCGGGAGTAAGATTCTGCAGTCCGCCGCGAAAGTTACCCCCTCTTGTGCAATGAATCCGAGCTGATTTGTGATGTTACGGCAATATTCAAAACTCGCACAAGCGACCCGATTGCAGCACATTTCGAGTTTTGATAGATTTCCCTTCGACTTTTGATGATCCTGATTCCCAGAGGGCTGCGACCTCAAACTGAGTTGGGATGACTGGAATGTTCGCCAGCAACAGAGAC
>JANOUN010000441.1:0-3529 GCA_031416875.1 Planctomycetota bacterium
ACCCGAAGCGCCAGCGAGGCAGAAACAGCTGAATTCCTCGCTGGCGCTTCGGGTTGGTATGATCATGAGCCCCAAATTCCTCGCTGGCGCTTCGGGTTGGTATGATCATGAGCCCCAAAAATCACTAAATCAACAGACCGCTAGCGCCATTCCGCTCACAAAGGCCGTCAATTTATGTCACTCTACAGCCCCGACACCGATCCCAAATACCAGCCTCGGGATATTCTCGCGCCGGGCGATCTTCCCAATAACGTCATCGTCTCGGCAGACACGCGCCGCGCGGAACGTCTGCCGGAAGGCCAGCATCGTACTCGCAAGTGGCCTGTGCTGCACGCCACGATCGTTCCTGAAATCGGCGTCGCTCGCTGGTCCCTGAAAATCTGTGGACTCGTCGATCAGCCGCTCGAATTGACGCTGGAACAGTTTCGCCAACTGCCTCGGATTCAGGTCTTTGCCGACTTCCATTGCGTCACGACATGGTCGCGACTCGGCAACCTGTGGGAAGGAGTTTCGGTTCGGCAATTGCTGACGCAGGCCAACGTTCACTCGTCCGCAGGATTTGCCCTCATCGGGGCCCACGACAACGGCTGGACCACCAATGTTCCTCTGGAGGCACTGCTGGATGAAGATGTTGTCCTGGCAGACACTCACGATGGGCAACCGATCGACGCTGATCACGGTGGCCCCGTGCGTCTGGTCGTTCCGAAGCTGTTTGCATGGAAGAGTGCCAAATGGGTGAATCAGATCGAACTGACCGATCGCAACATTCCCGGCTACTGGGAACGTGCAGGCTACCACAACGTGGGCGACCCGTGGAAAGCACAACGCTACCGTGACGATCCCGATTGGGCAGTGTGACTGCTACCATGCACGTCCGTGCGGATGCAGTTTCTCTGCTGTTTTCGGGAATAGTGACCGGCGATTCGCGGCATTCCGCCCAGAATATTCAACGACGAGCATAAAAGTCACAGCACCATGAAGATTCAACAATTCCTTGAACACTACGGCGTGAACATCAATCCGTTCAGCCAGGAAGACGCGCAGTCGGACCATATCTTCCAGCAACACTGCGCGGAAACCATTCATCATCCGGCATGGGACAAGGTTCTGGGCGACTGTCGCAATCCCAGCACATCGGTCGTGTTTGGTGAGAAAGGCTCGGGGAAGACGGCCATTCGGCTGCAACTGATCACAGCCCTGCGGGAACACAATCACAAGTATCCTGCCGAGCGTTGTTTCGTCATCAGTTACGATGACCTCAATCCGTTTCTGGATACATTCCGTGATCGATTGCGAGGCCGAAAGCGAAACCCGGATCTGGCATTGAAGGAATGGCGGCTGTGGGATCACATGGACGCATTGCTGACACTCAGCACACGGCGTTTGTGCAACGTCATCGCCGATCGACACACGACGGATCCTGATATCTCGCTGCAGCAAATTCGGGACTTGCCGCGTCAGCGCAAGCGGGATCTGCTCATGCTCGCGGCGTTCTATGATAAATCGTCGGATCAATCGCACTGGCGGCGCTGGAAGGACATTCGCTGGCGGATCGGTTTTCTGACACCCACGGTCCACTGGCGATTTCTGGTCGGCGTCCTGATCACGATCATGGTCCTGTTGTTTGCTCTGCGCGGGCTGCGGTCTGACGGTTTGACTGCGCTGAATGAACTCGGGTCGTGGTGGCTTTACGTCGTCATTGCTGCAGGCTGGATTCCGTACCTGAAGCGAAGGGTGTCGCTCTGGTGGCGGGCGCGACAGATCGCGAAGCAGGTGCGAATTCTGGAACATGGCACGTCTTCGCTGCGCAAAATTCTGTCACGTTTTCCTGCCTCGGAAATCGACGACCAGCCAATGCCGTCCCGCGATCGGAGCGATGACCGGTACGAACTGCTTTCCAAACTTCAGCGACTGCTGCAGCCGATGGGTTTCACGAGCATCATCGTGCTGGTGGATCGCGTGGATGAACCGCATCTGATTAACGGGTCGGCGGAGCGGATGCGCGATTTTCTGTGGTCGATGTTCGACAACAAGTTCCTGAAACATCCGGGCATCGGCTTCAAGATGCTCCTGCCACGCGACGTCGTGTACTTTCTGAACCGGGAAGAGAAAGAATTCTACGAACGCTCTCGACTGGACAAACAGAACCTGATCAATTCCCTGGAATGGACGGGCGAATCACTGTTCGACATGGCCACGAATCGCATCCGGGCGTGTCAGCCCGAGGATATTGCTTCACGCGAAGGGTCAGGGTCAGGGTCAGGGACAGGTGACGTGATGACATCTCAAATGACAATTCGGGATTTCTTCGCAGAAGACGTGTCTCGCGACGATCTGATTGCCCGCTTTGCGAAGCTGCGCGTACCTCGGCATCTGTTCCGATTTCTGTATCGCCTGCTGACCGAACACTGCAATCGCGCCACAGAAGACCAGCCGTCCTGGAAAATCTCCCGCAGGACTCTCGAAACCATCACCGACACCTACGCCCGCGAACTGGAAGCCTTCGACCGCGGCCTTGGAACGGGCTGAGACCGCCGTGTCATTTGAATGCCCTGCGTGCAGAATTGATACTGATGGCTCGGCAGACAGCCATCTTTGACCCGCCCTGTTCGCTTACGGACTGGCGACTTCCCATTCGATGAATAGTTCGATTCGATCCGGGCTGTTACGGAGGAGTCGAGAGATTTCATCAACGGACAGGAGTGCCGAAATTAGAACCACTAACAAAACTTCCGTGGCCGTGTTGTGTCAAGAGTGGTCGAGCTGCAAGGAAGAACGACGAGGCGACAAATGTCGCTGACATGGCTGCAAGTTTACTCCATGCGGACTGTGTTGTCACGAGATTCGGACGCTGGCCTCCGTCGCTGCAATGGCGTGGACTTAAGCAATCCAACTGGCGAGCGGGGTACGTAAGTGCCCTGATTTTCGCATCATTCGCGACAAATCAGGGGATTCACATCCCCCGCTCGCCTTAAGTCCACGCCATTGCTCCGTCGCTGAGTGAGGTGCCGATGTGGTGCGTCTGGTGATGGCGGTGTGCGGCTACTTGTCGCCCCCTTCGATCCTGCGGATCGCCTTTGTGCTGGCGTCTTCCAGGACCTGGAACTACGAATTAACACAAATACACCCAGCGCGGGCTTCGCCCGCAACCCAGCGTCGCAGTCGGGACACAAGAACAGCGTTGTCATTCACGCAGGAACACATGCAGCAGAAAAATTGATGGCAGAAAAATGAATTGCAGAAAGACCTGCAGTCGTGGCCTGTATTTTTCTGCCGCTCATTTTTCTGCCAGAACTGACTGACCTGACTTCTGCAAACAGACGTGTGAAAATCTTCGCGGGAGAGCAAGAAATCGGCCGCAATCCATTGGTCAAAGCCGGGACGCAGAAACACAGGTGACAGAAAAATTGGTGACAGAAAAATGGGAGCAAAAAATATTTTCAATCTGCGATTCATTTTTCTGTCACCAATATTCTTGTCGCACCCGCCCTACCTACTGTTGAGAGCAAGGTGATAATCTTCGCGGCAC
>JANOUN010000442.1:0-4594 GCA_031416875.1 Planctomycetota bacterium
GGAGCGGGCGCGTTGATGTTCAGGGCGGAGGCGGTGAAGTATCGTCCCGCATATGGAGCAGTAGGCATTGAGCGCAAAAGCGGAAGGATCATTCTGCTGCCTGAAACACAAGGCATCACGGTTGATGAACAGGGACGTTCAATACCGCACGTTAATCTGGTTTTCGACGAATCGCGAACTCTCGTATTCAATGAGGACGGGAAGCCGGAACTGCCAAACGGCACAATTTATCGCTCAGGATTCGATCAAAGCAATGCAGCCGGCGAGTTTCGATTGATGTCGCGGCCGTCATCCCGTCCATGACAGCAGTCGGAAATGGGTTCGTCGGCCGTTTTCGATTCCACCTTCCGGCAGGCAGGTTCTCCCTGCGACGTCACGTCTGGACGGATGGGCCGACGGTCACTTCATTTGAATTTGAGGTCCCTCGGGAGGGAACGGCCCTTGATTTGGGCTCGATTGATAAGCTCTCTGATTCGCTCAAAGTTGAAGGCGACTGGGGATCTGTCGTCGGTCGGGTTCAGGTCACAAATGCGTCGCCGTCACAATTTCGTCCTAAGACACTGATTAAACCCGGAGCTAATCCGAATTTCCCGGCAGGTATAGTCAGCGAAGAACCGCTCGTCGATCCGGAAACAGGAGGTCTCGCAGGAGCGTTCGTGTATCCTGCAAAAACTCCAGCGACGATTCATCCGAATCTCGCAGTACCAGCAACGCCTCTGATTTTTGATCAGGTGGGAGGCCACTTCGTGCCGCATCTCATGATCGTTCGAGTGGGGCAGCCAGTCGAGTTTGTGAATACGTCGAAGATTGCCACCTTTGCACATATCTACCCATTGAAAAATCCTCCAGTCAATATGAATCTGCGTCCGCTGACAAATCCCGGCACAGGTCCGTTATGGACACCCAGGAACAGCGAGCCCCTGCCAATATCAGTCCGCTCAGACTTCCATCCGTGGATGCAGGCATACTGGCTCGTCGTTGATCATCCGTACGCTGCCATCACCGATAAGCAGGGACGATTCGTGATCGAAAACCTGCCGCCTGGCAAACATATTTTCAAAGTCTGGCACGAACGAGTTGGGTATGTGGATCCCAAGCTGAACATCACGATTGAGCCAGGACAAGTGACCGCTCAGCCGACGATCTCGGTCGATGCGAAGGCACTTTCGGTGCGCTGAGTCTGGCATGAGTTCAGCATCCGGTTTGCCACCACTATTCGTTCCAGGGGTGTTCGCGGGCCACAGGTTTGCTGGCCACAAAGAGGCACAAAATTCACAAGAGGGACAAGCGAATCGGCCGCGAATCGACCACCGCCATCCTCGCAACTCAACATCCCAATACCAAACGACTTATGGAACTCGTCGCCTGAATTCTTCTCAGAAATACAATACTCTTAACGTTTGCTGTGCAAGGAATCTCGTGCAGGAGGCACTGCAGAAAATCTCAGACGGATTTCGGCAGCCGCTGGATATCGTGAGGCGAGTATGTCTACGGATTACGACAAAAGACTGAAGTCCATTCGCCTCAAGGCACAATGATTATTGCCTGCAGGATCGATCGGGGCTGCGCAGTCGGGGGAGATCTGGCTCGAATGGACACAAACAGCCACGGCTGGCCAGTTGGTGAATTTGTAGGGTGTGACAAGCGGCAGCGCAGGCACACCATGTCTGAGATTCGGTGTGCCTGCGCGTTGCTTGTCACACCCTACAAGGTGCCCATCATCAATAATTGGCCAGCCGTGCCAGAAGTGCCAGAATTCGGTTTTCGCTTGATTTGCGAACTTCGCTTGTCGAACATGTCTTTCCCGCCTTGTTTGCAACTTCGTGGAAGTTGCCTGCCTGACTTCTTTTTCGGATCAAATCGCCATGTTGCGATACCATCAGCAACTGACGTTGGCTCGCGATCCGCACGTGATCGAATGGCGAAGATTCTGGTCGTGTCTTTGTCGGATTCTGTGCTGCGTTCAGTTTCTGATTTTTGCTGCGGCGGAATGCTGCCCGGTGGCGGTGGCTCAGTTGCCGGACCGGCCACAGGTCGAACACTTTGAAAAGCACATCCGCCCGCTGCTTGTGCGACATTGTTATGAATGTCATTCTGCCGCCAGCAGCGAAGTGAAGGGCGGGCTACGGCTGGATTACAGAGAGGCCCTGCTCAAGGGAGGTGAATCCGGTCCGGCCATCGTGCCTGGCAACGTCAGCGAAAGTCTGCTGATCGCGGCGGTGAAGCACGAAGGTCTGGAAATGCCGCCGGGAAAGAAGCTGAGTGAATCCGAAATCCGGGATCTTTCCGATTGGATCGCACAGGGAGCCATTGATCCGCGTGATCACGCCCCGGATCCCAAAGATGTTGCCAATGAGACCTTTGAATCGATCTACCAGGTGCGTCGGCAGTGGTGGAGCCTTCAGCCGATCCGGAAAACGGAACCTCCTGAGTTCATCAATTCTGATCTTTTCTGCGACATCGACCGCTACATCATCGATAAGCTGCATGACCGTCAGCTTGATCTGGCACCCGCTGCGGATCGACAAACACTGGCTCGCCGAGCCTTTTTTGCAATCGTCGGGCTGCCACCGTCGGAAGAGCAGTTGACCGAATTCCTGAATGATGCAGATCCAGGTGCGTGGGATCGACTGATCGACCGGCTGCTTTCGTCGCCTCATTTCGGCGAACGGTGGGCTCGACACTGGATGGACGTCGTCCGGTACACCGACACCTATGGCTATGAATGGGACATGCCTGCGAAAGGCGCGTGGCGTTATCGCGACTATCTGATTCGCGCGTTCAATGCAGATGTTTCGTTTGATCAACTTGTGCGCGAGCAGATTGCCGGGGATCTGCTGGAGTCACCTCGCATCAACCAGACTCTGGGAATCAATGAATCTCTGATCGGTCCGATGTTCTACCAGATGGGTGAGAAACGACACGGCGACAGCGCTGAGTTCAATGGTATTCATCAGGAAATGCTCGACAACAAGATCGATGCGTTTGGAAAGGCCTTCATGGCAACAACCGTGGCCTGTGCTCGGTGCCACGATCATAAGCTCGATGCGATTTCACAGAAGGACTATTACGCGCTCGGCGGACTTTTCATGAGTGCGCGCTGGGTGACAAATACCGTCGATCGTCCTGAACGCAACGCAGCAGTGCGAGTCCAGCTTGAACAGATCAAGCATCAGATCCGTCCGTTGATCGCCGAGGAATGGCTGTCGAATCTGTCGGATGTTTCGGTCGAATTGATGAAGATCCTAAGCAACTCAGCAGCCAATCGACCGATCGAAGATCCACTCTTTGCCTGGTCTCAGGTTCAGGCAGATCAAGCCGCTGGAAAAGACATCGCGACGTCATGGATGGAACTTCGAATGCGGTATACCGACGAAAGTGCTCGTCGAACGTCTGAAAATGCCGGGCACTTTGGTGTCGTCGCGGATTTCCGCGATGGCATTCCCGACGGCTGGTCGATCGACGGCGAGGGCGTGCGAACTATTGTCCCTCGCGGCGACTTTGTCGTGTCTCTGAGTGGCGAAAAGATGATTGACGGCGTTCTGCTCGGTGGCCTTTGCACGAATTCTCTGTCACCGCGAATGAACGGTGCCATACGAACTCCGTGGACCAGACTCATCGGGCCCGGACAGCTCAGTTTCGAAGTTGCAGGCGGAGATTTTGCAGCGCGACGAATCGTCGTCGATAACGCATTTCTGACCGAGCGGCAGCAGTACCTGAATGATTTGTTTCCGAAATGGCAGATGGCTGATGGGTTGTCTTCGCAGCAGGATCGTAACGTCTACATTGAATTCGCAACGAAGACCAGCAATCCGAATTTCCCGCCGCGAGTTGGTCTTGGCGGAGCCTGCTCTGAAGAACAGACCGCCGATCCTCGAAGCTGGTTTCAGATCAGTCGCGTGGTGAAGCATGTGGCCCCGTTCTCGCCGCATGACGAACTGACAACGATGCTTCCGCTGTTTGATGATGACATTCCGCAGTCACTTGACGATGTCGTCGGCCGCTATCGCATGCTGTTCCTGAAGACTGTCGCCGCATGGAAAGACGACAAGCCAGGCGATGATGATGTCCGTCTGTTGAACTGGATGCTGACAAACGGCCTGTTGAAGAACGATGCAGCCTCCCAAACCGCCGTACCTGCGATCAAAGTCCTCCTAATGCAGTATCGGGAAGTCGAAGCTCGCCTGCAGGAGCCAGCGACGGTCAACGGAATGGCCGACATCGATGCGCCGGTCGATTATCGTCTCAATGTGCGAGGTGATTACGACCAACTGGGCGACCCGGTGCCTCACGGTCCGCTGAGATTGCTGGTCGATCTCTCCCAAAACACGGAGCCGACCGTTGGAACGCATTCTGAATCTCCCGGCGGCGCAAGAAGACCCGCGTCGGAGACACGGGCAACACTGGCGGAACTTGTGGCGAATCCACGCAATCCGCTGACCGCGCGAGTCTACGTCAATCGTGTCTGGCACTGGCTGTTTGGAGCCGGGCTGGTGACCACGACGGATGACTTTGGGCATGTCGGTGAACGACCGTCGCATCCGGAACTGCTGGATGCTCTCGCCCAGCGATTCATGGACGAAGGCTGGTCGAC
>JANOUN010000443.1:0-3082 GCA_031416875.1 Planctomycetota bacterium
CAATCACCTGTTCCGGTCGCAATCGCACCAGTGGAAACACCGACCATGCCTGCACTTGTCTGGTGTACGTCTCATCGTTGTCCGCACTTGATTCAGACGAAAGATGAAACACATCAGACATTGCGATCATGCGAATGAGCACGCTCAACCGATCCCCACGAGCTCGAAATTCCTGCCCCAGAATATCCAGAGCGTCAATTTCTCCATCCACCGGATGCGGCAGATCATCGACCGGTTCGTGCAATGGCTTTCCGAGCATAAATCCCCAGACGCGATTTGCGATCGCTCGTTCAAAGCGACGATTGTCTTTGTGCGTAACCCATTCGGCCAGTCGATGTCGCAGGCCACCGTCTGCCGGCAGCCATTCCGGATGGAAAGGTACGGCGCTTGGCACAACGCGACCCGTTTCTGCACCGGGATCGACCACCTTGTAGACGACTTCTTGTTTGTCTTTGCCTGTCTTGTAATCCGTCACACCGCCGGGCGACAACGAGGCCTGACAATAAAACGCGGCCAGTCCCTCAAAGTCCTTCTGCTTCCATGCCGGATCAAACGGATGATCGTGGCATTGAGCACAATCGATTCGCTGACCAAGGAATGTGCGCACCGTGCGGCCTGCCAGTTTATTTACATCCAGTCCCTCATCTTCGATGCGGGCGACTGTGATAAAGTTGGCGGCCGGTCGATCGGTCCACAGACCTTCTGCGGCAATCAGCTCTTTGGTCATTTGAGACCACGATGCGTCTTTATGCAGTTGTTCAGCCAGCCATGCCGTCATCCGATCGCGGCGGAACACGATGAACGGGCCTCCTTCCACACCGACCAGGCTGCGGGCCAGACGTTCAGCAAAATAATCACTGTAACGCGAATCCTGCAGCATCTTGACCACCCAGCGATCAATTCTGTTCGGCTGGTCGTCGTCTTCGAAGGCGCGAATGTCTTCCAGAGACGGCACCGTCCCGAACATTGCCAGTGACAGGCGTCGCAGCACGGCAAAATCATCAACGGTATCGACGACCTGAACGTCTTCGGCCTGCCACTGTTTCTGAAACTGCTCGTTGAGCCGCGAGACGGCGAGGCCGAGCTGCTGATCATCCGCCACCGCTGCCGGCGATCCGGTGAGCTGCTCAACGCGCCCGGCAACATGCACGGCCTTCAGGACCAGGCAAGCGATCAGCAATGCAAAGAGGATCACGACAGCACGCATTGAATTGAACTCCCGGAATTCACGTAGCTTCAAGTAGCTTAGACATTCATGTCCGAGCCCCTGCCAGCATTCGGCGCACACAACGCGGATTGACACACCCCTTCCCGTTGCGAACGAGGGGACTGTCGGTTTAATCTGCCAAGTCGACATTTTCGTTTAACGGCAAGCCACAGGCGACGGCGCTGAGCTTCGCGGTCGCCTGCGGCTTGCCGTTAAACTACTAAATCGACAGTTCCCGAGGTCAACGGGACGACCGGCGACGGACATAAATGTCCATCCTGCACACGAAAACGCTCAGAGCCACGAGCTGCACATACTGTATACTTCGTATCATGTGCTGGAAACCTGGAACTCAAGTCACAATTCTGGCCATGTTTCATCGAATTGAGCAAGGCAGCATCCTGTGCCAAAGATGTGTTCAACACTGAGGAATCCTGTCCATGACGTCAATTCTGACAGAATCTCCGCCACATAGCCTGTTCTTGACTCCGCCACCTGCAGAATCGTCCCCACTTATTCTTCCCATCGAAGAGCGGATGGGGCCCGGGCGTTTTCCGGGGATCTGGAAACCTATTCGATCCGTATTCTGGTTCATCCATCTGGCCTTCGGTACGGGCTGTCTGGTCATGGTGTTGGCCATTCTGGCCGCGATTCCAGGTTTGAATATTCTGACACTTGGCTACCTGATCGATCCCCAAAAGCGCGTGGCCGTCAGCGGGCGCCTGCGAGACGGGTTTCCACTGATGGTGCTCGCCCCCCGACTGGGTGTGATCGTCTTTTTCTCGATCCTGATGCTGGCACCGATTCGCATTCAGGCCGAACGAGTGAGCGATGCCGCTGTGATCCTTGGTGCCACGCATCCGCGGGTTGTCCAGATGCAGACGATTCTGCAGGTCCTCCAGACGATTGTCGCCGTGCATCTGCTGCTGGCCATCGCGCGCGGTGGCACGGTGGGATGTTTTCTGCGACCGTTTAAGAACATCCTCTGGTTTCTGCGCAAGATTTTTACTCGCAAAGGCCGTGAGGAAATGTCGGAAGGCACCGAGCAGGTGCTGCAACTGGTCAAGCCCGTTCAGCATTTCTGGATTGGCCTGAAAGCATTCGTCGGAGCTGTGCTCTGGTTGTCTGTTCCCGCTGGTCTGCTGGTCGCCTATTCCGCTCCCGGCCGCACTTCGCCCGTCTTCGGTTTACTGTCGTTTCTGGGAGGCGTGTTGATGATTCCTGTGGCGGCATGGTTGCCACAGTTACAGGTTCATCAGGCAGTGACGGGGAAATTCAGCGCGATCTTTTCGGTCCGCGCGGCAAGGCGCGTGATCCGCAGCACTCCGTTATGCTGGATGCTGACCACGGTGCTGATGTACCTCATGACATTTCCGCTGTATCTGACCAAAATCAAACTCCTGCCAGCCGATGCACTGCTCGTGCTGACACCGTTTTTCATCATCCTCACCTATCCCGCACGAATCCTCGTCGCATGGGCCTATCATCGTGGCATGCAGAAAACTCAGGCGGCATGGTGGCCGTATCGCTGGACCATCAAACTGCTCATGATCCCGCTCCTTGCGGGATACGCGGGGTTTCAGTTCGCCACGCCGCTCATCAGTGAACTCGGAAAAGCCGCCCCCCTGGAAAACCCGGCGTTCCTCGGCCCCGTGCCCTATGCGCAATGGGCACGCGGAAATGACTGATCTGCCGCTTTAGAGCGAACGGGTGCAGTCGCGGATGATTGTTAAAGTAGGTCCTTTCTGCCGGACTCATCCTTACCCACATTTTTTGAGCGCGGCGCGGTAACCGCGAAGGGCGAGGATGAGAGTTTCGAGCCCACGCCAGATGGTTTGCCAGCCAGGTTCACCGTCAGACTTGCGACCGAGGAAG
>JANOUN010000444.1:0-4743 GCA_031416875.1 Planctomycetota bacterium
CCACGAATGACAATCAACCCACCCGCCGATCACGATGACCCCAGACTTCTTGCGTTTGTCTGCGGCGCAGACTCCCGCATTCTTTCGTCAGCCACGTTGAAGGGGAACTGCTTCGCTCTCGGACAGGGCTGCCTGCTGCTGGATGCAGTCTCCGCCTCCAATCATACCAATCTTGCAGAATTGTGGCATAATCTGACCACAAATGGCTTCGGCATCCACGCAGAAGTCGATGTTGCATTGACGCCGGACAATTCGCCGCTGTCAATGCTGTTGCACGCCATGCCGATGCACTTTGGGCTCGATGAAGGAAAATTTCTCGTCACACTGAGTTCGGGATTTCGCCTGGTTTCCTCCGGCCCTGACGAAGTCGCGCGGTGTCGCGCGGTCCTCAACACGGCTGTCGATTCGATCATTACGATCGATCACAACTGTCTCATCTGCTCCCTCAATCCGGCAACCGAACGCATGTTTGGTTACGCAACTCAGGACCTGCTTGGCAACAATATCAGTGTGCTCATGCCGGAACCGTATCGCAGTCATCACGATACGTATGTGGCCGATTACATCCAGACACGAACTCCATCCATCATCGGCGTCGGACGCCGCGTCACCGGTCGCCGAAAGGACGGATCAGAATTCCCGGTGCATCTGGCTGTCAGCGAATTCACGGTGCGCGGACAACACTATTTCACAGGAATTGTGCGCGACCTGACGGAATTGGAACGCGTTCAGAAGCAACTGCTTCAGGCCGAACGACTGGCGGCGATCGGCCAGATGGTCACGGGCCTGGCTCATGAAAGTCGTAATGCTTTACAGCGTGCTCAGGCCTGCCTTGACATGCTCTCGCTGGATCTGCAGGAAAACAAGGAACAGCTCGATCTGTCGCGTCGCGCGACCACGGCACTGCAGGACCTGCATCGGCTGTACGAAGAGGTGCGAAGCTACGCTGCACCGATTCATCTGGAATTCCGCGAATGTGATCTCGCGACAATCTGGCACAAGGAATGGGAAAACCTTGCCGCGGCCCGCAAGGGCAAGCTCATTGAACTTGTTGATCGTGCGGACTCGCAACATCTGAATTGCGAAGTGGATGTGCATCGAGTCGAACAGGTCATGCGTAACATTCTTGAGAATGCGATCCATGCCTGTGGTAACGAAGGCACGATCACCGTTTCGTGCAAAGAGGCACAGCGCGGAAATGACCCCGCCGCCATGATCACGATTGAGGACGACGGAGCCGGCATGACGCAGGAAATCGCCGATCAGATATTCGAACCTTTCTTCACGACGAAACAGAAGGGTACGGGACTGGGAATGGCAATCGTTCACCGCATCATGACAGCTCATGGAGGCTCGATCATGGCTCGACCTCTCGAACAGGGCGGATCGCAGATCATACTGCTCTTTCCACGAACAGCGGCACTTCGGAATGAAGTTCGCTCTTAGCCGCTCTGCCAGTCTTTTTTTGATGAATTCAGGTTCTGAGGCTGTGCAAATGGACAAGACGGCACATTACTGTGCGTTTTCGCACACTCATGTCGGCACTGTCTGCCGTTTGGTGTGAAAGTCCTGTCGTCCACAGCCGTTGATCAAGATCAGACCGTTCGGAGCCACCTATGTCATCCCCAAATGCTATGAATTTGCTCGTGGTGGAAGACGACCCGGATTTTCGCGAGACCTGTACCCGCTGGATGACGCGGAAAGGCCATCGTGTCGAAGCAGCCGCCAATGGACACGAAGCGCTGGAGGTCTGCGACAGAAAAGTCTTCGATGTGGCAATCGTTGATATGAACATGCCCGGCCTTTCCGGACTGGAACTGCTGGAACGCATGAAATCCACGCAAATCGAGACGGAAGTCATCATCCTGACGGGGCAGGGTACCATCGAAAGCGCAGTCAACGCGATGAAGCTGGGTGCATCAGATTATTTGACCAAGCCGTTTCCCCTGGATGAACTCGAACAACGCTGCATGATGTCATGGGAACGGGCGCGGCTGAACAAGGAAAACCGCCAGCTGCGAGCCATCATCGAACGGTCTCAGCCCACCGTTCGAATCATCGGCGATTCCTTTCGCATGCGGGAAGTGTTTCGCCTGATTGAACGGGTCGCTCCGACCGACAAGCCAGTCCTGATCCAGGGTGAAAGCGGAACTGGGAAAGAACTTGTGGCCCGCGCGTTGCAACAGAAAAGTCACCGCGCAAACCGACCATTCGTGACGATCAACTGTGCGGCACTTCCGGAGCAGCTTGTCGAAAGCGAACTGTTCGGTCATCGCAAAGGTGCCTTCACAGGTGCCAATGAAGACAGGGCCGGACTTTTCGAAGTGGCGGACAATGGCACACTGTTCATCGACGAAATTGGTGAACTTCCAGGTGCACTGCAACCCAAACTTCTGCGGGCTCTGGAAGATGGATCCATTCGTCGAGTCGGATCGCATCGCGAACGCAAAGTGGATGTGCGCGTGATTGCGGCGACAAATCGCACGCTGGTCGATGAAGTCGCAGCAGGCCGCTTTCGCGAAGACCTCTACTACCGCATCAATGTTATGTCGCTCGAATTGCCGCCCCTGCGAAAGCGTGAAGGCGATGTCCCGCTGCTCATCCAATCGATGCTGGGGAAAGGCTGGTGCATCACCGATGAAGCTCAACGGGCGATGGAACTGTATCAGTGGCCAGGCAATGTTCGGCAGCTGAAAAACGCCATCGAACGCGCTCAGATACTCGCCAACGATCATCGGATCACGATCGATGATCTGCCGGCAGAAATCGTCGATCCGGCAGAGGGGTCGCCCAATCATCACGTTTCTTCCAACTCATCCAATTCGCATTCAGCAGGTTCTCCAGGGTCAAATGGCAACCCGACGGCAGATTCACCCCGTCTGGACGACCTTGAAAAGACTCACATCGTCACGATTCTCCGCCAGCAAAACGGCAATAAAGCCCGCACGGCACGCATTCTGGGCATCCACCGCAGAAAACTTTACCGCCTGCTGGAACGCTACGGGATCAAAGAAGAAGTGTAAGCCGCCAGACTCAAACAGAAAATCTCAATCCGAAAGTCCACATTCATGGCAAGAGAATTCCTGTACTCGACGGTCGTTGAGATTCTGGGCGCTTTGGTTGCTCGACCCAGCGTGAATCCGATGGGAGGCGAGGCTGATATGTCCATTTGTTTCGAGGGCCGTGTGAGTGACTGGCTTGAGAATTTTTTCCGTTCGATCGGCGCAACGTTCGAACGTCTCGAAGTCAGCCCAGGTCGTGACAATGTGATCGCGCGATACGAGTCACCCGGAGCAGATTTCACCATCCTGCTGGATGCGCATCAGGACACCGTGCCTGTGGCCGGAATGACGATTGCACCGTTCGAGCCGAAAGTCATGGACGGTCGACTCTATGGGCGCGGTGCATGTGACGTCAAAGGCGGAATGGCGGCCATGCTGTTTGCGTTTCGTCGATTGATCCTGGAACAACCCGCCGGGGCGGCAAATGTCGTGCTCAGTTGCACGTGCGACGAAGAAGCAACGATCATCGGCATTACGGATCTGGTGAGTTATTGGTCCTCAGGCAGGCGACGAACAAATCTCTTACGCACAAGGCCAGACGTGGCTGTGATTGCAGAACCGACGGGACTGGATGTCGTCGTAGCGCATCGCGGAGTCACACGCTTCAAGATTCGCACGAAGGGTCGAGCCTGCCACAGTTCCGATCCGACTCAGGGCATTAACGCCATTTACCGCATGGCGGAACTCGTATCAGCCCTTCAGGAATACTCTGAAAGCCTGGCATTGACCGTAAAGGCACATCCGCTGTGTGGCAGTGCGACTTTGAGCGTCGGGAAAATCAGCGGAGGAACCAGCGTCAACATCGTGCCGGATGAATGTGTCATTGAGGTCGATCGACGCGTAACCCCCGGCGAAGACGGTGGGCGAGTTGTCTCGGACATCCGCGAGTTTCTTGCGTCACGCCTGAGCTTCGACTTTGAATTTGACCCGCCGTGGATTGAATGCGGGGCATTGACAGACGCAAACAACGCGGCATTGGCAAACGCAGTCCTGGCGTGCGTTGCTGCAGTCGATGGACCGCATGCAGTGGTCGGAGTTCCTTACGGCACTCACGCCTCCCAAACCTGCGCCGCCGGAGTGCCCTCGGTCGTCTTTGGGCCTGGCTCCATTCAACAGGCGCACACACGAGACGAATTCATCGACATCGCGCAACTGGAAAAAGCAGCCGAGGTGTATTTTCAACTCTGCACAAGGTCGGGACGAATTCCGTAGGCGGAGAACCGCGTGGAGTATAACGCCTTGAAATGGGGGCCAGGTTTCTGTCTGAATACCGCTGTTCTTGTGAGCGGCAAGGCGCTCACGATCCCGGAGTATCGGGACAGACTCCTGGATGTCGCCTGCGGCTCATCGTTAATTGAAAATGCCGACCCTGGAGACTGGTGCCTTATCAAAGTTTCGTTTTGGGGTGGCCGGGGTTGGAGAGCGGCGGGGTGGCACTGTTGATGAAAACCGAAACGGTGTGCCACTGGCTCTTGCCAGTGCTTGGGGGCTTTGTGTGGATATTCGTCGATGAAAGACACGCACGGAAAAAAGATTCAGCACTTTTAGTATGGTCCAGTGCCCGGTTCCGTCGTCGATCCCGACATGCCAGTGTTACGCAGGCCTGAGCCTGCAGGTTTCACACGACCGGTATGAGATTCAGCTCAGGGCAGCACTGGCAGAGCCAGTGGCACACAATCAA
>JANOUN010000445.1:0-2689 GCA_031416875.1 Planctomycetota bacterium
CTTTCGACGCCCGTGATGATGGAATCCATCTCTTCGCCGATGCGTTCAGCCATGTACCGCAGCATCTTAATGCGGATCAATTCGCGTTCTGCTTTTTCCGCACGCCGTTCTGTGATCGAGCAATGCTTTCCAAGCTGGATCAGTTCCGGTATCGGCTGCGGCGACGGCGATCGTTTGGCCGCAATCTGGCCGATCAGTCGATGGACGGTCAAATCCGGATATCGTCGAATCGGGCTGGTGAAGTGGCAGTAGTCTGCTTCGGCCAGTGCATAATGCCCGGTATCATCGGGTGAATACACGGCCTGCTGCATGCTTCGCAGCAACGCGAAATTGACCGCTCGTTCTGCTGGCTTTCCTTCGACGCTGCGAATGAGTTCCTGAATTTCCTTTCGATCCTGTGACTTCTTCAGCGTTAATCCAAGTCCCTGACAGAACTGCTGAAAGTTTCGCATCTTCAGTTCATCGGGATCTCCATGAGTACGCCGCAGGAAGGGCAACCCGCGACTGTCCAGCAGCCCTGCAACCGCGATATTCGCCGCCAGCATGAACTCTTCAATGATCTCATGGCTCTCGTCGTGATGCCGCTGATGCGCACCTGCGACGGCACCATCCTCGTCAAAATCAATGGCCACTTCCGGGATGCCCATCTGTAAGGCCCCGTGTGCGAACCGCCGACGCCGCAGCAGCATCGCCAGTTCAAACATGTCCTGCAGCAGTTTGCGGACTTCCGGCGTCACGTTGGCAAATTCTTTCTTCGGATGATTCAGGATCGGCATCACTTCCTCATACGCGAATCTGCGAGTGACTTTGATCGCAGAATTCGCGACATCGGTGCCGACCACGGTGCCGGTTTCGTCAAATTCGATGAACGCCGACTTGGTGAATCGTACCTGGCCCTGCTGCAGACTCGCCAAACCGTTGCTGATCAGTTCCGGCAGCATGGGAATCACATGTCCTGGCAGGTAAACGCTGGTTCCACGTTTTTCGGCTTCGTCATCCAGCTTGCTTCCCGCTGGCACGAAGTGAGCCACATCAGCGATGTGAACTCCCAGTTGCCAGTGACCATCCTTCGATCGCGACAGTGAAATCGCATCATCAAAATCACGGGCATCGACAGGGTCGATTGTGATGATCGTTTCACCAGTCAGATCCGTTCGCCCTTTGAGATTGGTTTCGTCAAAGGCGTCCGCCTGTCGGCGAGCGTCGTCATGCACGGCTTCCGGAAACTCGTATGGCAATCCCATGCTGTGAATCACCGTCATCGTATCGATTCCCGGATCACCGCGCTGACCCAGAACTTCCGTGAGGACTGCTTCGCCAGCCCGATCCGGAGACGGAAACCGCAGCATCTCAATCACAACTTTGTCGTCCGGCTTCGCGCCCTTCGCGCCAGGATCTCCAACGTGAATTGCGGCCCCGAAGACAGTTCCGTCAACTCGGACAAAGCCCTGACCACCGGACTCAAAATAGGTTCCGACAAAGACGCTGGTCGCACGATCGACAACTTTTTCGATCACTCCGCAGCGCTGGCCGCTGGAGCGGCGTTTCTCCGTCAGCCGTACGAGAACATCGTCTCCCGATTGTGCGTCCCGAACGTCGCGAGCCGAAACATAGATATCCGCTTCCTTTGGATCCTTTAGATCTTTCGATCGTTCGGCCGGGATCACGAATGCGGCACCGCTGCTGATTTTTCGCAGCACGCCGGACACCAGCCCGGAAGAGCCCCGGGGGCGCAGGCGACCTTGTTTGTCCTGTCGAATTTTTCCTGCTTCAATGAGATTGGCCAGCGAATCGCGAAAATCGCGGAGTCCATTCTTCTTGACATCAAGTGATCTGGCAAGAATGGCCTGAGTCACCGGTCGATAATCGACAGCGTTGACTGCGGCCTGAATTTGATCTTCAAATGACGTTTGTTGAGCGTCGCTCATATTTTTCCTTGTGCCCCGCCATGGCAGGTGCTGATGCAAAATCGGGAGATGGCAAAGCAACGATTGATTCAGTAGACCCGATCACAACTTTGTGAATCACAGGTCCCGATTTTGCGATGTTGCTCGCATTGCTGTTGGGGAGAGAGTATTGGCCGCGGAGGGAAGCAAGTCCAGCATCCAGGCGGTTGCCGTCGCACAGAATCGTCAGATCGACCGACAGGAATTCCGGCGGCAGACGTGATCCGCTGTCGCCGACAGCGGCGAGGCGAGGCGAAAACTCTCTCCCGGAGTAGACACGCTCCACTGGGGCTGGTTCGCAAAAATATGCTTAGAACCCCTGACAAAACCGGTTCAACGACAAATGAAGTGCGTGGCGTACAAATCAAGTTTCATGCGATGAGATCCAACGAGCGGTGGATCTCCAGGTCAACGACTCTGATCGACCAATGCAAAGAGGTTTTTAACCACGAATCGACACGAATGGACACAAATAATTTCATTCAGAAAAATTGGAAAAGCGGGTAATGTTCACATCACGACTGCATGGTCCAGAGTGGCTGAGCAGCGATTCGAATCCAACTCTTTACCGGGAACTGCGACTATTCGTGTCAATTCGTGTCCATTCGTGGTTCAATTGCCTTCCCTCTCCGCGCACTTTATTTGTCGTTGAGCCACAAAACCGCTCTTCGTAGCTGGATTCGCAAGAATTCAGCCCCATCGCTCTTCGTAGCTGGATTCGCAAGAATTCAGCCCCATTTCTG
>JANOUN010000446.1:0-6479 GCA_031416875.1 Planctomycetota bacterium
CTTCCTCGGTCGCAAGTCTGACGGTGAACCTGGCTGGCAAACCATCTGGCGTGGGCTCGAAACTCTCATCCTCGCCCTTCGCGGTTACCGCGCCGCGCTCAAAAAATGTGGGTAAGGATGAGCTCGGCAAGCAGGACCTACATGCGTCCTGCTCAATTTCGTGTCAGGAATTCATCGAGATTCAGAATCGTATTCGCCACGACGATCCAGCTGGCAAATTCGGGATCGGTCATGCCGTCAGGCGTTGTTGTGCGACTTGACTGGATCAGCGATGTGGCGTCCTGGGATTTCGCCGCATACGATTTCTGTACGTCCAGCTGCAGCGCGATGAGCGGCAGAGATTCGCCTTCCCGCACGGGACGAACCAGCGCCAGGCGCAGGCCGTGCGCAGCTCTGTCAGCAGGATGGCCTTCGATCACCGCCATGCGTTTCGCCAATGCACCGGCTGCTTCCAGATAAACAGGGTCATTCAGCGTCACCAGGGCCTGCAGCGGCGTGTTCGTGCGAATGCGGCGAATCTGACAGACTTCGCCACTGCCGCCATCGAATGTGGTCATGGAAGGATAGGGCGTCGTGCGTTTGAGATACGTGTACAGCGCGCGTCGAAAACGGTCTTCACCTTCCGCGTTCACCCATTTCTGACCGTTGTAGGTGGATCGCCACATGCCGTCGGGCTGAGGCGGCATCACAGGAGGACCTCCCATCTTATCCGAGAGCAGACCAGACACAGCCAGAGATGCGTCGCGGACGGTTTCTGCCGACAGCCGAAATCTCGCTCCACGCGAAAGCAGCGCATTGCGAGGATCGATGGCACGCATTTCGGCTGTGACTGCAGACGACTGCCGATAGGTGCGACTCATCAAAATCGCCTTCAGGTATTTCTTAAGCGACCAGCCGTTGTCGCGATATTCGGCTGCCAGCCAATCCAGTAATCCCGGATGAGTCGGCAGGGCTCCAAGGGCTCCGAAGTCTTCTTCGGTCTCAACGATCCCCATGCCAAACAGTCTCGCCCAGATGCGGTTTGCCCAGACGCGCGGCGTGAGCGAATTCTCGGGGCTCATCAGCCACTGCGCCAGTGCCAGACGATTCATCGGAGCGTTGTCCGGCAGTTGATGAAATGCCACCGGAAGCCCAGCCGCAACTACATCGCCGGGATCCAGAAAATTCCCGCGACGATGAATGTGCGTCGTTCGCAGTTGATCGCCATCCAGCGCGCGCATCACGGGAACTTTGGGAGCGCTGCTGGCGATGCTCTCCAGTTCCTTGTTCGCGGCTGCGATTTCATCCGCGTTCGCCAACTGAGACTTCAGATCTGCCAGTTTCGCCGCGATCCGTTTGCGTCCTTCTTCAACCGCCGGGCTGATGATTTCCTGAGTCGGCGAATCGTCCGGGCGATCGGCGTCCTGAGTCTGATTGAGAATCGCATACAGACTGTAATACTCAGCCTGCGAAATCGGGTCGTACTTGTGAGTATGGCATTTGGCACATCCGGCGGTCAGTCCCATCCAGACCTGCATCGTCGTATCGACTCGATCCTTAACGGCCACTGTGCGAAATTCTTCATCGTCCGTGCCGCCTTCATCGTTGCTCATCGTGTTGCGATGAAAGGCCGTTGCAACGTGCTGATCGTTCGTGGGTTTCGGCAACAAGTCTCCGGCGAATTGTTCCAGCGTCATCTGATCCAGCGGCATGTCCGAATTGATTGAATTGACCAGCCAGTCACGATATGGCCACACGGTGCGCCCCAGATCTTTTTCGTAGCCCTTGGTGTCGGCGTAGCGGGCGAGGTCCATCCACATCCGAGCCCAGTGTTCGCCGAATTTCGGACTGGCGAGCAACTCGTCGATCATCTCTTCATAGGCCGCTTCGTTCGGATTTGCCGAGAATTCATCGGCGGCTTCGACTGTCGGAGGCACACCGATCAAATCCAGCCAGACACGCCGCGTCAACTGATGCGATTCGGCCGCAGGGCGAAGTGCAAGTCCATTTTGTGCCAGCGTCCTGGTGACCAGCACATCAATTGGCGAATCTCCAGCCAGTGCGGATATCTCCGGTCGCACGACGGGTTCAAATGACCAGTGCCGCCCCCATTCGGCACCTTCGGCCACCCAGCGCCGCAGCGTGTCAATTTGTGCCGGTTTGAGATCCTTGTGAGAATCCGGCGGCGGCATCATGGCATCCGGATCGATACTCGTGATGCGCTGAATCAGAGTGCTCTCGTCGGGTTTTCCAGGGACGATCGGCACACCGCTGTCATGTTCGGTTTTGGCGTCTGCTTCGATGTCAAATCGCAGATTTGCCTTTCGCTCCGCCTGGTCCGGCCCGTGGCAAGCATAGCAGCTCGTGGAAAGAATCGGCAAAACGTCACGGCCAAACCGCACGGCCTCATCGGCCAGAATGAAAGCGTCGGACGATGCTGCGATCAGAAGTCCAATAAGGAGGGTTCGTTGAGTAAAGTGGGGCATCACTTGTCGCTCATGCATGAATACTACAGCGGAAGTTCAGACGATCTGCATGATTCTAACAATCTGCGTGTCACCATCCAGCAACCGCAATGGATGCGTGCTTGAATAATGACGCTGAACCAGGTCGCCTCGCAGACTTCAAAAGATGCACTGCGATGCCGAGCACGAATGCACAACGTACATTGTGAGTGCAAGAGCGATTGCAACGGTGCAAATGCTTCCCGCGCGCGGGAAGGTGAATTTGATAGCTTCCTGCCTCTGAGAAAAGAAAGTGGGGTTGTTTCAGCCGCCTTGTCACTATGAAACATGAGAGGCAGAATCCCGACGCCTCTCCGTAAATCTCTTTCCACAAATCGTGGTCACCAAGGATGTTGTGCCGTGAGCCATTGAATGGATTCACGCTACAGCATCTTTCTGATGGCTGGCAGGGTTGAATGACTGATCCAAAGCCCTCAACAAATGACATCCTCGCAAAGATTCGCGCCAAGGCTGCCACTGCAGCGGCTTCGGAATCTGCAGCGACTCCTGAAGCACCATCCGCGCCAGTACCTGCTGCAGAGCCTGCTGCGAGTTCCGCACCTGTGGCTGCTCCGAAGAGCACTGCTGATATCATGGCGGCGGCGCGTGCAGCTGCGAAGCCTGCGGCTGGTGCAAAACCTGCAGCGGCCGCTAAGCCTGGCAGCACTGCGGATATTTTAGCGGCGGCAAAAAAGCCTGCCGGGGCTGCTGCCGCAGCTGGTGCCCCTCCGAAAAATCCTGGGGACATCATGGCTGCGATTCGCGCCAAAGCGGGTGCTGCACCTGCGGCGAAGATCGATCCTTCGAAGGCGGCTGGTTTGTCTGCCGCGGACATGATCAAGGCGGCTCGAACAAAAACAAGAGATGATGGGATCGCTCCGGCACCGCCAAAGGTTGTGTTGCCGTCTAAGCCGCTGCCTGGAAAAGTGGCTGCGGCCAAAGCAGCACCAGAAGTCGGCCGACGAAGCATGCTGGCGGTTGTGGTTGGTGCGGTCTGTACATGGGTTGTGCTGGCATGGACATCAATGATTGCGGCATCTGTTGTCAGTCTGTTGGCCACGGCTCGCTTCATGATGCCGAACGTGCTGGTTGAACCGCCGACCAGATTCAAGATCGGTCCACCGAACGATTATGCTCCGGGGACAGTGTCCACCAAGTGGCAGGCTCAATTCAATATCTGGGTGGTGAATGCCGAAGTGGACGGGGCTCAGGTGATCTATGCATTGAGCACCGTCTGTACGCATCTTGGATGCACTCCAAACTGGCTCGAAGGCGAGCAGAAATTCAAGTGTCCATGTCACGGCTCGGGTTTCTACAAGAGCGGCGTGAATTTTGAAGGTCCGGCTCCTCGTCCGCTTGAACGGGTCGGTCTGCGACTGGCGGAAGACGGCATGCTGGAAGTTGACAAGAGTGTCAAGTTTCAGAAAGAGCTTGGTCAGTGGACCAATTCATCGTCGTTTGTCGGTATGGCTTAGGGTGCGTTTTGTGCTGTTTTCTTAATCTTACTCTTAATCATAATCGGTTGGCGGTCATAGTCGATTGGCGGGAACCGATTAAGATTATGAGCCGAGAGTCACTGAGATAGCGTAGCGGACTTCGGTTTGTGAGTATTGTTTTCTGAGGGTCTAAAGGTGTCTGTCGGCGACTACATTCGTAACTCACAGATCTGGAAAAGTGTTTTTCGGCATCCCGCTCCTACGGATCGACGTAACCGCGTCGTGGTGATGCTGACCAATTTCTTCCTGCATCTGCATCCGGTGTCGATCAAGCAGCAAGGAATCGCGCTGTCCTACACATGGTGTATGGGCGGGATCACGTTCTTCCTGTTTCTGGTGGAAACGATCACCGGCGTGCTGCTGATGTTCTATTATCGGCCCACACTCGAGTGGGCGTTTTACGACATCCAGGCGTTGCGTGACGTGCAGACGCTGGGAATCATGCGTGAGATTCATCGCTGGGCGGCCCATGCGATGGTCATTACTGTCTGGCTGCATATGTATCGTGTGTTCCTGACGGGAAGTTACAAGCCGCCGCGTGAGTTCAACTGGGTGATCGGTGTGCTGCTGCTGGTACTCACGCTGCTGTTGTCGTTCACGGGCTATCTGCTGCCGTGGGATCAGTTGGCGATCTGGGCTATTACCGTCGGTTCCAACATGGCCAAAGCGACGCCTGGTCTGGGAACTGAAGGTCCAGGATTTCAGTTATTCAATACCAGTGGCTATGAATTAATCACAAACGCGTCCGATGCGAAGTTCCTGTTGCTCGGTGGGCGATTCGTGGGTGAAGCAACCTTGAATCGCTTCTATATTCTGCATTGCGTGGCGATTCCACTGGTGGTGAGCGGCCTGATCGCGATCCACTTCTGGCGCGTGCGCAAAGATGGTGGTATCAGCCAGCCGCTGTAGCGCGGCGGGTCGAGTTGTATCCCAAAAGGGGTCTGACCCTTTTAGGCCAAGTTGATTGTGTTGATAGATTTGTCTCGCCGGAGAGGGTCAGACCCCTTTTGGGATTGCCATCCTGTTTCGTATCTGGTGTTTTCTTCGCCGGGTTTAGTCAATGTTGAATCCACATCCCGATCTGACAGCCAGCGTTCTGATCGGCCTTGGCTGGTACTATCTGATCCTGTTCGGCATGAATCTGCTGTGGACAATCCGCAGTTACAAACATGACGGCGAATTCAGCAATGGTGTTCCAAAGGCAGCGTTCTGGGCAGTCGTGACATCCGTTTTGTTAATGACATCGGCATATCACTTTACGTATCCGCCGGACGGGTTCTTGATTTTCATGCCGCTTTGGTTCAAGAACTTTTTTAACGCCTACTTTTCCAATCCGGTACTGTATTTCTTCCTGTCCGTCGGCGGCCTGGTCTTTATGATCGCCGCTCGCGAATGGTGGATCAAGCCGACGGTGGCCTGGGTGTTGTTGAATTTGTCTCTGCTGTTTATGGGCTTGAGTCTGACAGATTACGACTTCAGACAGATCGTCGGGAAGCCTGACAATGTGCCGATCGTGGCGATGCTCTTCATTGTGGCGTTCTTCTCATGGATCTACTTCACCCGGGCGGTGGACAATGATCGACGAATTGCCGAAGGTCGACCGCTGTTCGAGCAGGAAGATAACGAAAAAGTCCTGGTGTGGCCGGATCTCGTTTACACAGAACTTATCTGTATGGTGGTCGTGACTGCGGTGTTGATTTTCTGGGGGATTGCTTTGCAGGCTCCACTGGAAGAGCCTGCGTCGTCGATGAAGACACCGAATCCTTCGAAGGCACCCTGGTACTTTCTTGGTCTCCAGGAAATGCTGGTGTATTTCGATCCATGGTTGGCAGGCGTGGTATTGCCGAGCATCATCCTTGGTGGCTTGATGGCGGTGCCTTACATCGACTTCAATAAGCTGGGGAACGGATACTATTCGTTCAAGCAGCGATCATTCGCGGTGACAACTTTCCTGTTCGGATTTTTGCCGCTGTGGGTGGCGCTGATCGTTCTGGGAACGTTTCTGCGTGGTCCGAACTGGAACTTCTTCGGAATCTATGAGTACTGGGATGTCCACAAGGTGGAAGCCGCTACAAATAAGAATCTCAGCCAGTTTTTCTGGGAGAATCTCGGCGGCATCCCAAAGGGTTCTGGTGCTCTGGATATTCTGCTCCGTGAATCGCCAGGAATTCTGCTGGTGCTGGGTTATTTTCTGGCACTGCCACCGTTGTTAGGCTTGACGGTCCTTCGCACATATTTCGCCCGCATGGGTGTGATTCGATTCCTGGTGTTTTCGAACCTCATCCTGTGGATGGCGATTCTTCCGATCAAGATGCTGCTGCGGTGGTCATTCGCATTGAAGTATATCGTCGGAATTCCTGAGTACTTTTTCAACATCTGACGCGGGCATTGGCCAGCGGCAGGTTTCCAATGATTGTTCACTACTGAGGACGGGCAGAGGCCCAGCCAAAGTCATGCCAGCAAATGATACTTATTCGTGGAATCAGAAGACGCTGAACAT
>JANOUN010000447.1:0-2090 GCA_031416875.1 Planctomycetota bacterium
GTTGTAAAAAGATTTCCGAACTCTCGACAAAAATTACAATGCAGATTAATCCACGTCCGCGTTTCAGTCATGAAGTACCGGCCGTGGGGATCACGTGGATGGAAGCTGCAGCGGTCTGCCGTTTTTTTGGAGCCCGACTGCCATTCGAAGCCGAATGGGAAGTGGCAATGCAAACAGATTTACGGCAAAGTTCGACGGTGAATGGTCAGGCTCAGAAGCAATTAAGCCGTTGGGGTTGCGAGTTGTATTTGGGATTCCTTGAGGAGTGGACGGCCGGGGCATTCACCACTCGGCACTGGCGTGGTGCCGCATCTTCCGAGTTCGCAGCCCTCGACGCACCCTATGGTGTTTGTTTGCGCGGCTCGACTCGCGGCAGTCTATTCCCACACACGGCCTATCGTGCGCCGGCAGATCCGCGTGTGGCCCGTGAATTTCTGGGATTTCGTCGAGTATGGTGCCAGACGCCTACGCCAGCTCAGCTTTCATTAACTTTCACAGGAGGTCCCCAGTGAGTCCACTCGTGGAAGCAACCGTCGCCTGTCCGCACTGCTGGAACCGATTCCACGGCGACCGAGCATGGTACATTTCGTCGCACACAAAACTGATCGGCGATCCCGTTCTGGGCGCTGTTCAGAAGCGTTATGCGCCCGCTGATGTTCGCCACAAGGGTAATAAAGTCGTTGATGAAGAAGGTTGGGAAATGGTGCAGCGGGCTTGTCCACGTTGTCACCTTCAGATTCCAGATCATATGCTGGCGTCGCGCGCTCGTTTTGTTTCAATCGCTGGGGCTCCTCGGTCAGGGAAGACATATTTCCTGACTATCATGCTACACCAGCTGAAGAAATCCTTGTCGCAACAGTTCAATTACACATTTGGCTATTCGGACAGCCACGAAAAACGCATGGCAATTGAGTACGAAGAAAAACTGTTTTCTGCGGCAGACGCAACTCAGCCAGTGATGCTGCCGAAGACCGAAACCGCAGGCGACCATCTTTACAACACCGTGCATCTGGATAGCGTTGATGTTCAATTGCCAAAGCCGTTTCTGTTGACTTTGCGAAAATCAGCAATGGGCACGCAGGGCAAATCGAGTCCGCAGCCTGAAGGGATTGTACTCTACGACAACGCCGGTGAATCATTCCGCCTCGACGCCGAAGATAGCGGGAAACAGCGATCGACTCAACATTTGTCTGAATCTGATGCCGTGTTGTTTACATATGACCCACTGCTTGAGACCGAAACGCGAACGCGGCTGGCCGAGTTCTCCGACGATCCGCAAGTGCGCGATAAGGCCTCATCCGCGAGGCAGGCGGATTACCTCGAAGAAGTCATCCACCGAATGCGCCGTCATCGAGGTGCTGCGGACAAAGAGCCGATGGATGTCGCTTTGGCGATCTGTGTTCAAAAGTATGACGTTTGGAAACCACTGGTCGATTTCCACAAGTCCGGTGGCCAGGCTATTATCGATGCGACGTCAATTGAATACTTCGTCAAACGCGGCTCTGCGGGTCTCGATCTGACAGAAATCAACATCGTTTCAGGCATTGTTCGCAGCATGTTGAAAGATACGTCCCCACAATTCGTGGCGCTTGCAGAAAGCCACTTTCGACATGTTCGCTATTTTCCCGTAAGCGCTCTGGGACACAGCCCAAAGGAACATGATGGGTTTCTTAAGATTCGGCCAATTGACATTCAGTCCTTCCGTGCAGACCACCCGTTTCTTTGGCTGATGCATCGATGGGAAATGATTCCGAGGCTGAAGAGCAAACAGGAAAACCCTGATGGCCTGCGATTGGCCAAAGTGAGGTCGGTCGGGCGAGGAATGCTTGAGGTTCGCTGTCCAACAACGGGCGAACCTCTATTTCTGGATGCAGATCACGCAGGACGGAAATTCTACAATCCGAATTCGACGGCGTTCTTCTGGATCCCGACTGTGGAGCAAGCGGAAACCGCTCGCCCTTTAACGAGCCTTCCTCCCGCACGCTTAAATGCACCGCCACAAGGGTTGGGCCTGAAGCTTGACAATTCGAAAGCCAGTACTGAAGACGAAGACAAGTCGAAAAAACGACGTTGGTGGCCATTTTCATGAA
>JANOUN010000448.1:0-5443 GCA_031416875.1 Planctomycetota bacterium
CGTCAAACAGTTCGTTCCCGCAGGCGCCGCGCTGGGCGCGCAGAACAGCCTCACGCTTAGCGCCGCATTCAGCTACACCGGCGCCAGCCCGGCCCTGTCCCGCACGCTGACGGCCACCGATACCACCACGGTCGGCGCGCCGGGCGAACTGGTACTGACCAAGCTGGTGAGTAATCTCACGCAAGGCAGCGCTGCGGCCACGGCACACAGCATCCCGGCCAGCACGATCCAGCCGTCGTAGTCCCATGACCAGCTGACAGGTTCGTTCATGTCATCCGCCCCTTCTCAAAGTGCGGCTGCGAAATGTCCTCGGACGCCCCTTGCTGCCCGGCAGTTCGCAACTGTCCGGAGGATTCCAGCGGATGCGGACTGGCGACAACGCCACCCGCGGTTCGCTGCTGTGTCAGGAGTTGTTCCAATTGCGCAATGAGTTCCGGTTCCAGCACGTGTTCAATGGCGTCTGCTGCCTGATCCACGCGTCCCGGAGCGACATCGGCCTGAGTGATCAGGTACAATTCCCACAGACGGTGTTCATGCACCAGCCGCAATGCTTCGGCCATGCCAGTGTCCGTCAGCGACAGGCCGCCATCGTCGTTGCGGACGAGCAATCCGTTGCGGCGACAGCGTTCGATCTGACGCAGCAGTCGGAACGACGACCAGGTGCGCATCGCCAGCAATTGAGAAAACGGCACACTGATTCCCGCCGGGTCAGCTGCCGCTTCACGTGCTTCCAGGAGTTCGTACATTCCACGCAGCAAATGCTGACGATCGACCGACCGATTCAGTTCCCACCGCCGCGCGATTCGCACGAGGACGCCGCGCGAGCGTCCAAAGAGCAGGCTGAAGAAAAACAAACTGCTGCAGACGATCACGATCATGGCACCGGACGGCAGATTCGGAAACACGGCGCTCATCGCCGATCCCGCCAGCCCCCCAACACCACCGATCCCGGACGAAATCAGCAGCATGCGTTTCAGGTCATGCGTCCAGAACCGCGCAGCTGCGGCGGGAATCACCAGCAATGCAATCATCAGCACCAGCCCCACGGCCTGCAGGCCAATGATAGTCACGATGACAACCAGTGCCATCAACAGCAGATCGAGGATCAGCACCGGATACCCGCGCGCCCCGGCAAAACCTTCGTCGAAGCACAGCAGCGTGAGTTCCTTAAACAGCAGTGCGATGATGATCACGGAAAGCAGACCGGCGACTGCGATCAGTCGCGCATCGCTGGCAATCATCGAAGCCGTCTTGCCGTAAATGAACGATTCCAGTCCCGCCGCATGGCCTGACGGAACCTGCTGCACGATCGTCAGAATGGCGATGCCCGCACCGAAAAAAACGCTGAGTACGATCCCCAGTGCCGCGTCTTCTTTCAGCCGTGTCAGATTGCGAATATACAGGATCGCCACGACGCCCAGGATGCCGCTCAGGGCCGCACCTGTCAGCAAAACCGGCAGCGATTTTCCATCGAGTCCGAGGTACGGTGCGACCAGAAATGCGAGCCCCACGCCCGGCAGGGTGGCATGACTGAGGGCATCGCCCATCAGCGCGCGGCGGCGAAGCAGCGTAAAACTTCCCACCAGCCCAGCCGCCATTCCCAGCAGTCCGGTCCCCAGCATGACGACGCGCGTGTTATAGTCCTGGAGCAGGAGAACTCGTTTCCATTGTCCCCATTCCGGCCATGTGATTGACCGATTGGTGAGTGATTCTGCCGCGGCAATTAACGACGGAGATGATTTGAAATCTGAAATCTGAAATATGAAATCTGAAGCTGCCGAACCAGGCATGCTCGCATCGCTTTGCGCTCCGCTGGCGAATACACTCAGAAGTATCAACAACACACTCACAGTGTTCGCTCCCGTCGGCGCATGGCTTCGGTGGCTTCATCGAGCAGCGTCAACCGACCGCCGTAGGTACGTTCCAGGTTCTCGCGCGTGAACACGTCCTTCGTCGGACCGCTGGCCACGACGCGCATATTGAGCAGGACCACCGAATCAAAATACTCCGGCACCGTCGGCAGGTCATGGTGAATGACGAGTGCCGTCTTTCCTGCCCTCCGCATTTCGCGCAGGATCTCCACAATGGCTTTTTCCGTCGCAGCATCAACGGCTGCAAACGGCTCATCCATCAGATACAAGTCCGCATCCTGCACCAGCGCGCGAGCCAGAAACGTGCGCTGCTGCTGACCGCCGGAGAGCTGGCTGATCTGCCGATTGGCAAGTTCACTGATGCCCACTTGTTCCAATGCCTGTCGCGCAATGTCGCGATGCTTGCGCCGGACGGGCATGCACCAGCCAATTTTTCCGTACAGCCCCATGGTGACCACATCAAGCACACTGATCGGAAAATCCCAGTCCACACTCTCGCGCTGCGGAACATAGCCGACTCGATGGCGACTCTGTCGGTAGGACTGTCCAAAGATTTCGACACGCCCCGACGCTTTCGGGACAAGATCCATGATCGCCTTCAGCAGCGTGCTCTTTCCGGCTCCGTTTGGTCCAACAACGCCGACAAGCTGCCCCGGCTGCACTTCAAGATCCACATCCCAGATCACGGGCTTGCGATGCCATGCCACAGTCAGATCATTCACAGTCAGCGGCGCAGGCGCATTCATGGCTGCTCCCTGACTGCCGCCAATTTGCCCTGCAGGCCGCCGTCGGGAACTGTTCCTCCCATGGCTCGGGTGACTGTTGTGATATTGTGATCGAGCATCCCGACGTAGGTTCCTTCGTAAGTACCCTCCCCACCCATCGCATCGGAAAACAATTCGCCGCCGACCTTGACATCGTGGCCTCGGGATTTCGCGCCATCGATCAGAGCCAGGATATTTTTCTGCGGTACGCTGCTCTCGACAAACACGGCAGCCACTTTCCGTTCCACAAGCAGATCGACCAGCTCATTGATGCGCTGCAGGCCCGCTTCCGATTCCGTGGAGAGCCCCTGCACGCCGATCACTTCCAGACCGTAAGCTCGGCCAAAATAACTGAACGCATCGTGCGAAGTCACGAGAATGCGGTTGGATTGCGGAATCGATGCAATCGACGACAGCCCGTATTCATGTAACTCTCTCAATTGTTTACGAAGCGGAATTGCATTGGCTTTGTAGATGTCTGCATGAACTGCATCGTGTTTGCTTAAAGCGTCCACAATGACATCAATGCAAATTCCCCATGCCGCAACGTCCATCCAGACATGCGGATCAGGATGCCCGCCAGCCTCATCCGGTGAAAGCAGCATTTCGACAGGCAGCCGACTTGTGATCGCGAACACGGGTTTTTTTTCACCGACCTTGTTCAGCGTGTCTTCGAGGCGCCCTTCCAGCATGAGGCCACTCGAAAACACGATGTCAGCTGACATAATCTGCTGCATGTCGTCGCGCGTGGCTTTGTAGAGATGCGGGTCAACACCTGGCCCCATGAGTTGCTTCACACGGGTGTGTTCGCCACCGATCTGCTTCACCAGATCCGCCACCATCCCGACCGTCGCCAGGACTTTGATCGGCTGCGCAGTCTCTGATCCGGAAGTCGGCTTAAGATCTGCAGCTTTCTGACAACCCGACAGCAGAAACGCCAGCAAGACAACAACGTATTGGAGCTTCAAACATACCCATCGCCCACAAGATGCCGGGGAAACGGTGGACCGACCTGTCTGCATAAGAATTCTTCCTGACGCGACCCGCGTCCATTCGCTCTTAATGTAGCCTTGGCTACAAATCACACAGTTGAAGTCTATCTCCGCTGCAACTGTGGTCAAGTTGAAGATCAACGCGACCGGAATGTCTCACGAATCGGAAGTCCTCCGACTGTTTTCATCTATAACGCGCTCGGTTGAGGATGGCACATTCGTTTAACCGCGTGGGCAACGCCCCGCGCTTCGTATTTCAAATCTCAAATTTCAAATACGAAATTTCAAATACAACAATCGCGGCCCGCTGGGCACGCGGTTAAACGAGCCAATACCAACCGACGGCTTCAGCGCTGCAGCTGCGCCTGAAACCACGCCCGCACGATCGTCTCGGCATCAGAATCGTCGCCTGGATCGCGATCGATGAGTGCCAGATGCTGGGCGCGGACCAGTTTGCGGATCACGGAAGCCTGCGATGAATCAGCGTCTGGATCGACGACACTCGGATGCACCACGATGCAGTCCCATTCCTGATGGCCGAAGCTGAGTGACCAGTTCATGATCCATGAAATTGCATGCACACGCTGTTCGTCATTCTCAGCGGCAGCGTTGGCAGGGATGGTGAGCACAACGAGATCCGGCTTCGTCGCGCGGACCAGGTCCTTTGCGTCCTGTTCCAGCTGAGCCAGTGATTTTCCCGCAATGGGCCATGCGATCACTTCTACTTTGGCGTTCGAATCCAGTTGATGAATGGCCGATTCCATCATGGCTGCGAGGGGTTCCATCGCGAGTACTTTGATGGAATTGCCTGCGGCCAGTTGGGCCTGAGTCTTCGTCAGTGCGGGCGGCGGTTCAATTGCATCAAGAGAGATTTCTGAGCCACTGATGCTGCGACACAGTTCCTCCGCCATGCGTTTGTGGCCGTCCATGTTGGGATGGATCTCATCACTCATCGTCAGCCGCCAGATCCAGGGGGCGCGTGACTTGAGCCGTTCGCCAGCCGCATACTGATCACAGACAGGAACCGCTTTTTCACGCCCGACAGCACGCAGAATATCGCAGTACTCCCTGAGCCTTGTGATGGGCCGACTGTCGGTATTGATCACCGCATTGGGGGTGCAGAGTACGACCAGACTTTTTTCAGCGCGGCAGCGATCAATCAACTGTTCAAGATTGATTCGAAACTGTTCCGGCGGCACGCGCGTCATATCGTTCAGTCCGAAGCTGATCGTGACGAGCGTTGGATGATGTTGCAGAACATCCTGTTCGAGTCGCACCAGGCCATCGGTTGTGGTGTGGCCGCTGATTCCCGCGTTGATCACGCGAATCGCGGCATCCGGATGAGTCTGCCTGAGGGCTAACTCCAGCATCTCCGGATAAGCTCGATGACCGCCCGTGTGATAATAGACGCCAGTGACGCTGTCGCCGAGACAGACGATGGTGGTGTCATCGCCGAAGGCACTGAGTGCCGGTTCCGTGTATGCCGCATTTTTCACATCGAGCTGATCGAACACAAACTGGTACGCGGCCACAGTGTCATCATAGTTTGTCGCATGCCCGCCGTGGGGTTGATGAATCGAAAGGACAGGTGAACCCTGCATTTTCAGAGCGCCCAGCAGTCGCAGCGTGCTGTCCGGCGGTACGAGCGTATCGTTGCCTCCGGTGGTCGCCGCTACGGGCATTGTCAGACGTTCGGAGAACAGCTCAGCCGATCGTTCACGGTAGACTTCCGGTTTTTCAGCCTGCGTTCCACCGTACGATTCTGCGATAGCGTCCGTGAAATTCGGGTAGTCGATCAGGTTGGCCGTGCCGTTGA
>JANOUN010000449.1:0-1899 GCA_031416875.1 Planctomycetota bacterium
CTGTTGCCTGTCCTTTTTGTGCCGCTGGCGGATCTGAATCTTGCGATCAACACCGGCAGTCTGTCGGCGTTTTCTGTGCTGCTGTTGCGTTCTGTGCAGTGCGCTGTCTTCACCACCGCGGCGTTTGTGCCAGTCCTCTGCGTGCCGAAAAAAACTTCGCAATCGCTTTTGTCGCGTCCGACAGTTCTGCCCTTTGTTGTCGGAGCAGTGACGGCGCTCGCTGCCGTTTCGCAGGGCGTCTCGCCAATTCTGCTGTTGGCTGTCGGAATTGCAGTTCATGCCTTGATGCAGTCAATCCGGATTCCTGCGAACAATCGTCAACGGTCTGCCAGCACAACAAGGCTTTCGATCGCACGTTCATTCGTCCTGCCTGCGCTGAGTCTGCTCAGTACGGTGCTGATTGGATTCGGTTCGATCGAAACTTCACGAACATCGTCACTTCTGTTTTCTGAACGAACGGCTGCGGCCGTGCAACGTGGAGTGGCGCAGGAATTGATTGCTCAGTCTCATGTCAATCGACTGATTACCATGGTGCCGTCATCGTTTGGTGAAATCACGGTATGGCAGCGAACCGGAAATGTGCGTGAATTTCAACGCAACGGGATGCCCATCGGGCGGATCAGCACTGATACCAGCGTGTCGCCTCAGCCAGTTGAGGACATCCTGCCCGCTATCCTGCCGCTTGCCAGTCATGGGCAGACCGCGCGCGTGCTGCTGCTCGGCGACGATACGGGTATCTGCCTGAGGACATGCACGCATTTTCCTGTCCAGGAAATTGTCGCAGTTCGTACGGACCGCAGAATTACGGAGCTGGCTCAACGATTCACCTGGAGCCGAGAGCAGTTGCCTCCCGATCAGGACGCACGGGTTCAGATTCTGCACGAACCCGCGATGCTGGCACTGCGTCGCCGCGAACTGAGTCGCTTTGATGTCGTAATTTCGTCCGGCGAGATTGCCAGTTTGCCTTCTGCTGCGTGTCATTTCACGGCAGAATTCTATCAGGCTGTCCGATCACGCATGATGCCGGATGCCATTTTCTGTCAGCGGTTCCGACAGAGCGATCCGGGACCGGCGCCTTTGAAAGCGGCCATGGCCACGATGATGACGGCCTTCAAGAATGTCGGCATAATTCAGACCATGCCAGGCGAGATCCTGTTGCTGGCTTCAGACTCCGACAAGGGACTGATCGATCCGGAGTTTCTGTCACGGCTGCAGCGTGAACATGTGCGTCGAGAACTCGCAATTGCCGGCTGGGACTGGGCGCAGGTGGCCATTCTGCCGCTGCTTGACGCACGCGATCCGAGCGGAATCTTCAGCCACGAACTGCCACCGCATGTAATCTCCGGCAGCAACTGTGGACTGGCGATGTCGCTGCCGTTTGAATCGCTTCGCGGGGCAGAAAACCTGTCGGAATTGCAGGCGGCGTTTGGGCCGCACCAGCAGCAGCTTCTGGCTGCGGTTCCGGCAGCGGAAGATCATGAGGAAGTCAAACGCCGATTGAGCGCCCTGGCACAGCAGCTGGAAATCCTCGCCGGAATGCCCGATCAGCCGTGGACTTATCGCAAATCGCTGCAGATGGAGATGAAGCAGAGCCCACGTCCGCCGCGCGACCTGGTCGAAAGCGGTAAAATCACCAAAGTCGCCCACCCGCTGGATGTGCTCCGAAAGAGATATTTTGTGTCGCTGGGGCAGGCTCTGTCAGCTGCCAGTCGCGGAGAATTGAATCCCGCATTGATCAGCAGCCTGGACACATTCACGGAGAATTTCGAACCGCTCATCACCAATTTCGCGCACTATGAGATTGTACGCCTGCATGAACTTTCGCAGCACCAGGCACCGGTCGATGAATTCCGTCATCGACTGCACATTGTGTTCTTCACGTCACCAGTCGATGCTTCA
>JANOUN010000450.1:0-6199 GCA_031416875.1 Planctomycetota bacterium
CATGGTGGCATTATGTCACACAAACGCCTCGCAAGGCAAGTAGAGGATTGCGTTTACCGAATGAACGGAACCAAACGGGGACACAGCACTTTGTTGACAGGTTGGGGCCGCGAGCGACAGAAGTTCGATGCGTTGAAGTGCAAGTGCCGCGCTCACAAAGATCCCTGTCACGGTGTTTAGGCTGGCAAATCTGCCACGTTGGACGCCGGCACCTGTCGCTTTGGGTGAAACAAGTCATTTTTGACGGTCCGGTGTTCAACGCAGTGTTGCCGCGTCCGAAATAGTCAGCTTGGGTCCTGGATGTTGTTTGCCGGACGCACGTCGGGCGGCATCGGGAGAGAAGGCGGCGCGGCCGGAACGGTTTGGGAATCCGGGCCAGGCGGCAATTCCTTCGGGCATTACGTCGGAAATCTGACGTCGGCTCGGAGCGACATGACCGGGAAACGCCGGGTCGTCAAAGAAGGATCTGCGTCCCCACAAGGCGGCTCGTCCGTCGCGGTAGAGCGGAGTCCAGTCAGGATGATTGTCCAGATGCTGCACGGCGGATGCGTCGGCGATACAGTCCAGGAGCACCAGACTGGGATTGCCGAACTCCAGGACTCGATTCGAATCCACCGGCCCGGACGCCGCACCGCGATAGCGACGTGACATGTCTGAACCAAACAGCAGATCGAAATTCATATCGACGACCGTCTGCGGATAACAGGTGTCGTAACGACCATCGAAGCCGACAGTCGTGTCCGGTGCCAGGGCTGCCAATGCGTACTGAGCCCAGTCGAAAGTGACGACCAGACGTCCATTGATGTGTTCATTCTCCATGAATTCAAACGCGGACACCGGATACTTGCTCCGATCCACGCCAAACGTCGCGAAGGTGTAACCCAGAAGTCCCACAAGTCCGGCTGCCACGGCGGCAAGCTCCAGGCCAATCAGTCGCGCGGCGCGGCCGGTGAATTCTTCATGGATGCCCAGTGTCGGACGCCATTCGACCAGTCGGTGCCACAGGGACCACACATGCTGAGGCATCCAGAATCCAAACGCAATGGCAAAGAACGCCAGATGCCGCAGGTGGCCGATGGCCTGAACTGCGATGAGTCCCAGCACGATGATCTGCACCCAGTCACGCCTGAAGCCGGTCAGACAGACGCCGCCGATCGATAAGACCGACAAGGCCAGAAACGGAAACAACACGCCACCGCCGTCGAGGATATTTGCCCATTCGGAAATTTCCGGGCGCGGCTGACTGAGCGAAACAATCATCCAGTACGGCAGTTCGTAGCCGTACGGATTGACCAGCACGGACAAAATGGCCGCCGCGCCGATCACCGCAAACTGAAACAGGGTGCGCATTGCGCTGCGACCTTGCTGCAGCCAGAGTTCGATGCCGCGCAATCCCAGCACCGCCACAAACACACACAGTCCCGCTGCAAAGCCACCATGCGAATTGGTCCATGCGATCATGAGCGGAATACAACACCATAGCCACCGCACGTTGACAGACTTCGCAACGTGCCAGTCGCGAAATGCGCGGTCGATAAAGACCAGCATGATGCCGAAAAACAGGAAGCTGAACAGTTGAGGCCGCATGAGCCAGAATTCCGCAAGCCCCGCCGCAACTGGGATCATCGCAACGGCTGCCGCCAAAACGGGTACGGCCGATCGTGACGCAGTTCGCACCATCAACCAGAGCAGCCACAGTCCTGAGACGCATTTGCAGATCATCAACCCGTAGCCGCCAACGGTTCGCTGTCCGAACGCGACTGCCAGTTCGAACAGGTTTTCGTGGTTGACCCACGGATGGTCGGGAGTCGCATACGTATGACTGGCGGTGGTGGGCATCTGGCCCGCGTGAATCCAGTCTTCTCCGTACTGAATGTGGCCCCACAGGTCCGGTTCGATACTGCGCCATGCCAGGAGATTGGCCGCGACCAGCGTCAACAGTGTCAGAATCCCAAAGTGTAACCAGCGCGGGATGGACGATGGAGATGTGTGGTGCATAGCATTGCGTGATCAAAAACCACCGCCGCAGTGGACGATTCTTACCGGAACCCGGATGTCATCGAACACCCGGCCTCAGGCAACCTAGCTCAGACATCATTGGCGTGCCGGGCAGGTTTGAGTTCGAACACGTTGCCGAACATCATCGTACCGCTGCAACCGTAATAAACCTCGCCAACAGCGTAACCGGAGGCATTTCCGCGTGGGGTAAGCTTCCAGCTTGCCGTCACCCGCTGAAAACGCAATTGTTCTTGAAAAAACTTGACAAGCTGGAAGCTTATCCCACTTCAAATCAACAGCCCGCTGGCAGGAAAAGTCACCGCAGTTTGCCGGAATAGCCGTGTCTTATCAATGAAAACAACCCATTTCTACAGTTCATTAAGGGGGGAGGGATTCGCCGAAGGTTGTAGAAACAGGATCTGTCGTTGTACCTTACGCGGATGTCGGTCGATCATTTATACAGACTATGTCCTTCGCCAGGCTCTGCGCGAATCGAACAGTCCCACCAGTTTATCCGCAGTAAATTCAGAATGATCGGGCGAACGACATGAAGTCGTTTCTAGAACGCCGAGACCGATGGGGACATGGGCTGTCTCTCTGGCTTTTCATGGGGATCGCATTCCTGCTTCCCCTGATGGGATGGTCGCTGAAATATATTCAGCTGGAAAACGACGTCACAGGCTGGCTGCCTGAACAGGATCCTCAGGCAAAAATCCTGCACTGGTGTCAGGATTTGTTTCCCAGTCAGGATCGAGTGCTCGTGTCGTGGGATGACTGTTCCGTCACCGACCCGCGCCTCATGGCCATCTCACAGCGCCTCAAAGGCATTGAAAAGGACGGCACGCGCGAAGGCGGTTCGCAGCTGATCGACGACGTGACCATTCCCGACGACGCGCTCAAACGCATGATGAGCGAAGGGATTTCATTCGACGTGGCTCTCGAGAGCATTCAGGGATTGCTCGTCGGCCAGGGTCCGCTGTGTCTGAAGCTAACAGAGGCAGCTCAGGAACGCACGAACACTTTGCGCATCGGTCGTGAAATCACCCAAATTGCAAAATCGCAGTTCGGACTGGACGTGCGGTTGGTTGAGCGAACGCTTCCGCAACCCACGGACAAGCATCTGAATCTCGAAGATGAACCCGCGTGGCAGGTTTATGAAGCTTCGCGTGACTATGTCAACAATCAGACTCCGGCCGACGTTCAGCTCGACTGGCCTCGAATGCACATCGACCATGATGTGACGGATAAGTTCCTGCAGGCACTGGCTGCCATGAAGGTGCCGGACAATCCGGAAGAATCCTGCATTGAAAAGACCTGGTTTGTACGTGGCTCAATGGCCGCCATGTCAGTTGGTTTCAGTGAACTGGGGGAAGCAGATCAGACTTCGGCCCTCGGCCTGATTCGTTCAGCTGCCCTGGCAGAAGGCATTCCTGAGTCTCAACTCCATATGGGCGGCCGTCCGGTGGTGGCAACATCATTGAACGGCGCGGTGATGGAGGCCGCATGGAACAAGGCGGCTCCGGCATGGAATCTGTACCATCGCTCGCCAATGCTGCTGTCGTTTGCGATCAGTTTGTTCCTGACGTATTTCATGCTGCGGAGTCTGCGGCTGGCGATTCTGGTCCAGTCAGTTTCCGTGCTGTGTTCGTTCGCTGCAGTGGCACTTGTCCCTGCGACGGGCGGCACGATGAACATGGTCATCGTCGTGATGCCGACACTGCTGATGGTGATTACAACATCGGGTGCCATTCACATCTGCAACTACTGGAAAAACTCCGGGATCGACGATGCAACGAAATCCGTCGTGCATGCTGCACGCATGGCCTGGTGGCCTTGTTTCCTGGCGAGCGCAACGACGGCGATCGGACTTGCTTCACTGGTGGTGAGTTCGCTCGTCCCTGTGCGTGACTTTGGAATCTATTCATCGATTGGCTGCATCATTTCGTTCCTTTGCGTGCTGTACGTACTGCCGTCGCTGATGCTGTATTGGCCTCAAGAGCCGCCGCGACCTGAACATCTCAACAACCATATCTGGTATCGTCTGGGGCAGTTTCTGTCTCTGCATCGCGGCAAGAACTGCGTGTTCAATCTGGCCCTGACCGCAATTTGTCTGTGGGGCATGTTCTATTTTCGCACCGAAACGAAGGTCATTCGCTATTTTCCCGATGATTCAAAAGTGATGCAGGACTATCGCTTCCTTGAAGAGAACCTGTCGGGCATTGTCTCCGTCGATACGATCGTGCGGTTCAGTCAGGAAATGCAGGAGAAAGTCCCGTTCCTGGATCGCGCTCGGACGATTCTGGAGATGCAAAGGGCTCTGAAAGAGCACCCTGAAGTGAGTGGCACACTTTCGCTGGCTTCGTTTATCAATTTGCAGAAGCAGGACGATGCCACCGAGAGTGTCCGTGCACGTCGCAACGCTCATCTTCGTGAGAATCTGATCGGAAAGAAAATCCACGAACGACTGCAAAAGGGCGGCGAAGCGGCAGAGGGTCTGGCGTCGTTCATTGCTCTTCCTCAGTCATCAAATGACTGGACGAAAAAGGGAGATGCAGCACTCAATGCGTCGGGCGACGAAGTCTGGCGCATCACCTGTCAGTCCAGTATTCTGTCTGACTGTGATTACGCAGTCCTGACGAAAGAGCTGGGCGAGATCGCCGACAGGCAGCTGGCTACATTTGCAGCAGGAAGGCCCGTGCATCGCGTCACGGGACTTGTGCCCATTTTCCTGCGGACTCAGAACGCACTGCTGGAAAGTCTGATCAGTAGTTTTGGGCTGGCTCTGCTGCTGGTTTGTGCCGTGATGGCCGGGATGCTTCGGAGTATTCCGGCAGCGTTGTATGCCATGCTTCCAAACGTGATGCCCGTCGCTATGGTTTTCGGCCTGCTGGGATGGACGGGAATTCGAGTTGATATCGGCACGATGATTACGGCATCTGTCGCGCTGGGACTTGCTGTCGACGGAACGTTGCACCTGATCACCTGGTTCCGCGAATTGTTGCGGCAGGGAATGCCGCGGCAGGAAGCTGTTGCGAAATCACTGGAGCATTGTGCTCCGGCTCTTTGGCAGACAAGCGCCGCCATCGGGTTCGGGATGTTGGCCTTATATCCTGTGGAACTCCTGTTGATCAGCCGCTTCGGCTGGATCATGGCGGGGATGATCTTCGCCGCACTCTGGGGCGACGTCATCCTGCTGCCCGCACTGCTGGCCGGACCGCTGGGAGCTGTGATTGAGGCGGTTGAGAAGCGACGGATGGAAAAGAACGGTCCTTCCAGTCCGGTTCAGAAGAGGACATCCACCTTAGCGAATTCTGAGGAAGCTCCTGCTATTCCTGCGAGGGAATCCGCTTCCAAGGGCATTCGGGCGGCGAGTATCATCACTCGTGTCCCCAACTTCCCTCGGATTCGTCCTGTGTTTCCGGAAAAGAGCCATTAGTGCGGTCTCCAGCAGAAATACCGCACGATTGAACCGATATTGGGTAACCTGTGTCCCGAAGTTGCTCAACCGGTATGCGAAGTCTTGTAATGCCGCAATTGAATCCCTAACATCCGCGCTTCGCAGGTCGGTTTGACAAAAATCGAGACTGCGGGTGAAAGTATTTGGCTCTGGATTCCACAGCGAAACACTTTTTCGGGCAGATAGCTCAGTTGGTAGAGCACAGGACTGAAAATCCTGGTGTCGGGGGTTCAATTCCCCCTCTGCCCATTCGATAAAACAAAGGGTTTCCGAAAAAATCGGGAACCCTTTGTTCGTTGAATATCGCCAACAATACCGCCAAACTCAATTTGACGGCAGTTCAGGCTCGGGTTTGGGATGCCCGCCACGAGCTGTGGTTCAAATTGTCGCTCCGGCCGCTGTCGCCAATTCACCGCATGCATTGAAGCGGCTGGCGTGTTCATGTGAGCCAATGCTGGATTTTCTCAAAACCCTGTTGTATCTCACAACAACACTCGATACAATGGTGATCTCCACGGGGGGTGAAACAGAAAAGGTCGAGCGATGCCGTTTTATATTTTTCATTGGACCGACGAAGCGATTCAACACATTGCTGAGCACGGAATCACCCAGGACGAATTTGAAGAAGTGACGATGGATCCCATCTCCATTGAGGCCAGTCGCCAATCGGGACTACCGATTGTCAAGGGAACGACGTCATCAGGGAAACGCCTGGCCTGCGTATTTGAATGGATTGAACGCGAC
>JANOUN010000451.1:0-5864 GCA_031416875.1 Planctomycetota bacterium
ATTGATGGGTACATCGCCACGGTGGATGTGACACAGCAGTTTCAGAATCCTTACGACTCCAGGATCGAAGCCGTCTACGTCTTCCCTTTGCCTGACAACGCGGCCGTGAGCGAATTCATGATGACGGTCGGCGAACGCAAAATCCGCGGCATCATCCGTGAACGGGAGGAAGCGGAAAAGATCTACAACGACGCTCGCGCCCAGGGGCATGTCGCATCCTTGCTGACTCAGGAACGCCCCAACATTTTCACTCAGAAGGTCGCCAACATCGAACCGGGCAAGCAGATCGACATCAATATTCGCTACTTCAACACGCTGCAGTACGATGACGGAGCCTATGAATTTGTGTTTCCGATGGTCGTCGGTCCGCGTTACAACCCGCCCGCAACAACTGACGGCATCGGAGCCGTCGGGCGAGGCAACCACGGTGTCAGCGGTCAGTCGACCGAAATCCAGTACCTGACTCCCGGAGAACGCAGCGGCCATGACGTATCGCTGAGTCTGAACATCAGCGCGGGCGTGAATATCGAATCCGTCCGCAGCATCAATCACGACGTGGCAGTGAAAGATGTGACCGAAACAGAACGCAGCGTGACTTTGTCGGCCAGCGATTCGATTCCAAACAAAGACTTCGTGCTGCGATATCAGGTGGCCGGAGACAAAATCAAGACCGCCATGATGACGCACAAGGATGATCATGGTCAGTACTTCACGATGATGCTGTATCCGCCGGCAGAACTGAACAAGGTTCAACGGAGTCCGATGGAAATGGTGTTCGTACTGGATTGTTCGGGCAGCATGAATGGTCGCCCGATTGACCAGGCTCGCGCTGCAATAGCCCATGCTGTGCAGTCACTCACGCCCCGCGATACGTTTCAGATCATCAACTTCAGTTCCACGGCGTCTCAGCTCGGTGCAGCGCCTGTCATCGCAACTCCGCAGAATATCCAGAAGGGCCTGACATACCTGAACTCACTCAATGGGGAAGGTGGTACGGAAATGATTCAGGGGCTGAAGGCGGCATTGAATTTTCCTCACGACGAAGGTCGCTTTCGCCTGGTGTCATTTATGACAGACGGCTACATCGGCAACGATCACGATATTCTGAATGCACTGTCGGATAAGCTGGGTGATTCTCGTATCTTCAGTTTCGGCGTCGGTCAGTCGCCCAATCGATTCCTGATGGACCGTATGGCACTGATCGGACGAGGAGCCGTGGCCTATCTGAGTCTGAACGACGATCCGGTGGAAATCATGAATCGGTTCAACGAACGCATCAGTCATCCGGCGATGACGGATCTGTCGATCGACTGGGGCAACATGCACGTGACTGACGTGTACCCTCAGATCCTGCCCGACCTGATCGTCGGCCGTCCGGTCGTCGTTACGGGCCGGTTTACCGGTGAACCGAGTTCTGTGAAAGTCGGGGGACGTCAGGGCATGCAGCCCGCTTCCTTTACAGTGGCTGTGAATGCAGCGGATGCGACAAAGGAACACAAAGGGATCGCGTCTGTGTGGGCTCGGCTGAAGATCATGGATCTGATGACGCAGTTCTCACGAACACCCGATCAGGCTGCCGAACTCCGTCAGACGGTGACACAGACGGCGCTGGAATACAGCCTGATGTCTACCTTCACCGCCTTCGTGGCTGTGGATTCCATGAGCAAGACCGAAGGAGAATTCGGGACGACAGTCGCAGTTCCGGTGAATGTTCCGGAAGGTGTGAAGTACGAGACCACGGTGGAGAATTGATGGAATTGCCTGAGCCCGCGAAATACGCGAATCAGCGCGAATGATCAACTCCATTTTCTGGACTCGATTCGCGTTCATTCGTGGCATTCGCGGGGAAAGATCCCTGGGAACTGTTCAGCTCGACGCAAAATACGGTGTGCAAACAACAACGTCTTGGGTTAGAATTTCCTCCGTTCGTCAACGTCCCGGAGAATTTTCATGGCATCCGTAATTTCACCACCGGATTCGACTTTACCGCTGGCCACGATTGCGCCTTCAACAGTGGAATCACCGCAGAAAACGATACCGCTCTCAAGACCGCTCTCACCGCAGAAAGCGCTGACGTCGTCGAGCGAAATCGTTCGTTACCGGTTCACGATCATGCAGTATCACGAGATTATTGATCGCGGAATTTTCGCTGAAGATGAACCGATCGAATTGATTCGAGGAGAGATCGTCAGAAAAATGCCAATTGGAAACCCACACGCAGCAACGGTAAAGCGTCTGAATCGATTGTTCTCAAATCCTCTTTCAGCGGGAATACTGGTCAGCATTCAGGATCCGATTTCGACGGAAGACAGTGAACCTGAACCCGACGTTGCAATACTCAACTTCCGCGATGACTTGTATGCATCACGTCGCCCCAATGCGCAGGACGTGCTGCTGCTGATTGAAGTGGCAGATTCGTCCCTGGCGTACGATCGCGACGTCAAAGGGCCGATTTACGCCGAAGCAGGCGTCCGCGAATACTGGATTGTCAATTTGATGAATTCGACAGTCGAAGTCTACCGAGATCCTCAATCCGATGGTCGTTTTGCAACCGTCACGACGGCTGCGTCCGGCGAGATTCTGACGCCGCTGCTGCTCAGTGGTCTTTCCGTACCGGTTGACGAAATCCTGGGGCTGACTCACACGCAGCATGATTGATTTAGAACCCCTGACAAAACCGTTCTTCGTAGCTGGATTCGCAAGAATTCAGCCCCATTTCTGAATTCTTGCGAATCCAGCCCCATTTCTGAATTCTTGCGAATCCAGCTACCTGTTTTGTCAGGGGTTCTTACTGTCCATAGGAGGCCAGCCATGTCACTTGCCGCAATTGATCAAGCCGTTACCCAGCCTCAGCCAGGCGCCCGGATGCCCGCCCGATTCTCGGTCGCGCAGTTCGATGCGATGATCGACGCAGGTGTGTTTTCTGCGGAGACGGATCGACAGATACAATTACCGACGTTTCGCTGTCGGTCAGCCGGTTGTTCCGCTAACCCGCATTCTCATCGATCTGCCGTGCATTGATTCTGTTATAAAGGCTATCCCAGTCGATCAGCATGATGCGAGTCTGCCAGATATCTCCGCGTCGAAGGTCATCGATCTCATTGTTCTGAGATTCGAGTGTGATGATCTGAATTGCCTGATCGGTCCCATCGATTGTGCCTGTCACTGACTTTCCGTATTCGTACCGAGGATCTTTGACCGGTGCGCCCATCAATGAGGTGACTCGATCGATCAAAATGGCAGCATCAAAGATCTGATCGGCTGCGTGGGAGATCATATCGCCGCGCGCGTTTCCGTGTCGCGGTGCGGCGTTGATCGCTGCAGCAAGCTGGAACAAATCGGACGACATTTCCTGAGCCGCCGATCCGGGTGACTCTTCGTCGTCGGATTCAAGCGATTCAGAAGCAGAGACTGGCGGTGCGAACGATGTGTTTGGCGTCCCGATAAGAGATGCATTGCTGTCCGCGGACGTGATCAGCGGTGCGTCCGTCAGATTCCTGAGAAATGATTCCGGCACGACCTGGAGAGGCTGCGTTTTCGACCAGTCAGGAAACGCAGGGATGTCAATGCGTACGGTGGCCGTCCATTGGATCTTGTTGTCCGACAACTCGAGGCTGAAGGCGTCCGTCGGAGGGAATGCAAACGTGAATTCTTCGGACACCAGTTCGCCCGCCGTCAGCATGTCGTTGGAACGAACGACCAGCTTCTGTTCCAGAATCTTGTGCGTGTGGGTTGTGGCTTTCGTGCCGCTGCCGGACGTGGCGGTTTCTTTTCCCAGCAGCAAAAATCCGATGCTGTTGATGCGAAACTGCTTTCGAGGCTGAAACTGAATGCGCGCGGTCCATTGTTCGCCAGGGGCCACGACAACGTGAGGAATCGAAAGCTTAACGTCGCCCAGGCGACCAGCCAGCGCCTTTCTGCGAAACCAGATGAATCCTGCGATGAGCAGGATGACTGGAAGCAGGAACAGTGCAAAGGCCGCCACCATCAGCAACAAGACTGCGACAATGACACCCAGAACAACTTTGCCAACGATCGAAGACGTACCCGCCGCCGGCGTGAGGGCAATGATCTCATTTCTGCTTCCCACAAAATGTGCCGGAGGTTCGCCTGGCACAAGCACGTAGTCTTCTTCGGCCATGGGATTGGACGCCCACGGAACATTCATCTGGACCGACACATAGTGATCCACATTGATCATGGTGCCATGATAAGTCACCGGATGGGATGGCGAGAGCACGGAGAACGAAAGTTCATGCTCTTCACCCGGCGAATACGATTTGGCTGCTTCCAATTCAACCGTCTCTTTAGTTCCGGATGCCACATTGCCTCGACCGTGAATCCTCCATTGGTGCGTCAATGTGATCCCGCTGCTCCTGACCGATTCCTTCACACGGATATAAACCCGACCCGTGACGGTTTCGCCGCCGCCGTATCTGCGGTCCTTGCGGTCGAATTCAATTCGAAGATCGCATTTAGACATCCTGAATGTTCCTGAGCTGTTGAAAAGTGTCGTACATCGAATGTTCCATGCTGCGAATATCTGAACCAAACTGCGCGAACAGTTTCGAGGCAGTGGACAGCGTGATGGATGGAATCGGTCCGTCATCACGCCGCGCGGACTGAATCCTCGCATTCAGCAGCGTATGCACACGTAACTCATTTGTGAATTGATTCGCTGCGATTGTCAGGATCGGTCGGCCAGCCCGGCGAAGTGCGCTCTCAAAATCCGTATGAGTCCCCAGGATTAATCTGCGATCCGAACGAAACGTCTGCCAGCGCTGCGCCAGGGTCAAGCGCTGTGCTTCGTCGATCAGCAGCAGTTCACCTGTCTCAGGAATCGCCGCGCGCTGTCTCTCGGGAATATGGACGTAGGCATTGTCGGCAAAGTGCGCGGCAAGCGCCAGCAGATGAGTCGTCTTTCCAAATCCTCTCTCTCCGATCACCTGGACGACAGACCGCGGCAACGCCAGATGCCGCAATGCTTCGCCGCTTTCGACAAGCGCCAGCGCGGTTCGTGCAACGGCAGTCAGCTCACCAAACGGATTTCGCCGTAAATTCAGATGGGAAAAAGGCAAGGCGGACAATCGGCATCTCAAATAGCGGTGGACAATGGCAACGTCGGTTTGTATCTATCATGGTATCGAACAGTGCAGATTGTCACAGCCGAGGGGTCATTGGATGCGATCGTCCCAATTCTCGCAACTCATTTCCGAAGTCAGCCGACGCCGAATGCTGCAGATTGGTGCGGCTGGCTTGCCGGGATTGCTGGGCGCTCGGTCGCTGCACGCAACGAGTGGCGATTCTCTCGTGGCCAAAGCGGATCACTGTATCGTGTTGTTTCTGAACGGAGGTCCAAGTCACCTGGACATGTGGGACATGAAGCCGGAAGCGCCCACGGAAGTGCGAGGTGAATTCGATCCAATCGCCAGCAGTCTTCCGGGAGTCCTGGTTTCTGAACATCTGCCGCGTCTCGCGCAACAGATGCATCGCACCACGTTGATTCGATCGATGCATCACAGCGTCAACAATTCTCACGCCGCCGCTGTTTACGCTGCGCTGACGGGGCATGATCGAGGTGAACAGGGAGGCGGTGCGAAGCCGTCGGATCATCCTTCGCCGGGTTCCGTGATGGCAAAACTGCGACCGGCCGCCAATCGGACTCTGCCCTACATCTCTCTGCCCTACAAGACCAAAGAAGGCGCGGGCGGGCCGCTGCAGCCGGGATTCCTCGCGGGCTTCATGGGGCCGACCTTCGATCCATTCTGGGTTCTCAACAATCCCGATGCCGCAGATTTTCATATCGACAACCTCTCGTTGCCCACACCGGTGACACCGGCACGCATGACAGATCGCTCGCAATT
>JANOUN010000452.1:0-2000 GCA_031416875.1 Planctomycetota bacterium
GCATCGTCGGGCGCCGCGACGGCCACCACATGACCGAGCCGCGCCAACGCTTGGGCGTAAGGCACAAGTGGGCGGACATGACCCTCGCCCTGCGTCGTCGTAAGGAGAACTTTCATGGCCCAGCCCCTTGGTTGCGAGGGAAACGCGCCCAACCTCTTCCGAGGGAAAGCCTGCCAGTTTAGCATGGCCGGCTCTAAAGATCGAAGCAATGCAAAACAAGGCGTGAGCCCATCCCAAAGCGGACTTCGCATTTCAGATTCTCACGGACCGATCCGGGCTCAGAGCTGCCTTGCGGCGATGGCCGGTGGGTCCCGAAACGCACAATCGAGCCATGGCGCATCTTCTCTGTTGCCAGCATCCGGAACCACCCGACCGTGGATGAGCATCATGACGATGTTCAGCGTCCAGGAGGTGCCACATTTTGGCGGCGTGCAAACGATCACATCGTTGGAACGAAGCGCGAAATCGTTCCAAATGTCGGTGTTCGTGAGCGGGCCAAAATAGTCGCGAAGACGTTCGGCGTGCACTGTCTGCATTGAACTACCCCTGTTTTATGCCCCAACGGTAGCATGGCAACGTAAAAGCAAGAAGCAGCTTGAACAGCTTAGCCCCTGGAAATAAAGTCGACATCATCTGAAAAATACCGGCGGTGGTTTGGTTTGGCGGCGGGCTGCGCAGACCTTAAGCCGCCATTTGTTCGGAATGCATCATCCGTCATTCTGGGCTCCTCGTGTCGAGCCGCAGCGCAGCATCGGCTCGCTTACACTCCGGGACCGGGCCAGCGGCGCAGGCGATCCCAAGCTAATCTTCGATCTGGCTGCGCCGATTGCCGGTTTCGGGTTAGCGCGGGCATCCGCCGGGCTGTGCGCGCTCGTCTTGAGGTCAAAGCGCGAAGCCTTAGGAAGCCATCAGACTTGTGCCGCCAAGCCCGCGCCCGCGTGCTATGAAAATTCGAAGGTTGTTGAGTTCAACCTGCGGCACGGTGCGGTAGCCCCCCAGTCGAGTTCGCTGTCCATCAGGTTTACGTAAAGCGCCGGAACCTTGACAGCCACCTGATCGGCCTGCGCGCCCGCCTCAATCAGCGTGACGTTGGCACCTGCCTCCGCCAGTCTCGCGGCGACGACTGCCCCGGCCGATCCTGCGCCCACGACAATGTATTCTGTTGTTTCAGGCATCAAAGCCCTCCGATCCGCAATTTTCAGACCGGTGCCTTCCGGGGCAGAGTCATGCACGGAATCATTGCTTGACGAAACTTTTCCTGCAAATCTCTGGTTTCGTCACTGAATTGACCTCGCCCGGGTCACTTTGGACCGTAATCGGTCAAGGTGACAGGACGCTTGGGAGGGACGTATGAAGACTGCCGATGAAACCAAGACCGTCGCCATCATTGGTAACGGGTTGATGGGACAGGGTATCGCTCAAGTCTTTTCGCGCTCGGACAAGAAAGTCCGCCTCATCGGGCGCAATGCCGACAGCCTGTCTCGCGCGATGGGTATGATCGAGAAGAACTATGCCGCCTTCGTTGACCGCAAGCTGATACCTCGGTCTGCGGCCGAGGACGCCTTCGCGAAAATCACGCCGACAACGGATTATGACGCGGCAGGCGCGGCCGACTTCGTGATTGAGGCCGTGCCAGCCGTGCGCGAAACGCAAATCGAGGTCTTCGGGCGTCTGGATGCAATTTGCGCGCCGGACGTTATCATAGCTTCCACCTCAGGACAGCCAGTCAGCCTGATGGTCGGTCGGATGGGCCATCCAGAGCGCGCAGTCGCGGCCCACTTCATCCATCCTGCCCAGTTGATGCCGTTGGTCGAGGTCTGCGGTGGCGAGGAAACGTCACCTGAAACGGTCGACCGCACCTGTGATCTCTTAAGATCGGTCGGTCAGACACCTGCGTTGATGGAAAAGGAGGTCGACGGTTTCATCGTCAATCGGCTACAATTCGCGATCATCCGTGAGGCGTGGTCGATGTGGGCGAATGGAATCGCATCTGCCGAGGC
>JANOUN010000453.1:0-5032 GCA_031416875.1 Planctomycetota bacterium
GTGAAAGAGTAAATCTTCGAACCGGTGAAGCTCCCTTTGGAGTGCGGCGACTTGTCGCCGCTTTCGTTTTCAAACAACTCTCCGCCTGGCAACCGATCGGGATTCATGTCACGTTTATGAACGAAGCTGGAGCATTTGTGACAGAAAAATTGATGACAAAAAGATCGGACAAGAAAAGCAGTGAGGTAAACTCAGCAGTCTGCTGCACTCATCTTTCTGTCATCAATGTTTCTGTCTGAATCTGTTCTGTGCTAAGTCGTCACGCCTCGCCTTCGGCATGACTCTCATCGCACGAGAGGCAAACGGCAAGATCATCTGGAAAACGAAAGCGATGACAAGTCATCGCACTCCAAACTGGGAAACGAAATCACAATGCAAAACATTCTGGATCACCTGAAATCCAATCAGGACACGACCCTCAAAGAACTCTGCGACTTCCTGCGCATCCCCAGCATCAGTGCGGACAGCAAGTATGTGCCCGACATGCACCGCTGTGCGGATTGGGTCTTGGCATCCATGGAAGATGCGGGCCTGAAGGCTCAGATCTTTCCCACGAAGGGTCATCCGATCGTTTACGGGGAACGGATTCAGGATCCGAATTTGCCGACGATCCTGGTCTATGGACACTACGACGTTCAGCCTCCCGATCCGCTGGATCTGTGGACAACACCGCCGTTTGAACCGCAGGTTCGTGACGGCAAATTGTTCGCCCGCGGAGCGACTGACGACAAAGGACAACTGTTGACACACCTGAAGTCCATTGCTGCGTGGGTGAAGCTGAACGGGTCGCTCCCGGTGAACGTCAAAGTCCTGATCGAAGGCGAAGAGGAAGTTGGTGGCGCAAATCTGGATCATTTTCTGGAAACGCACGGCGATCTGCTGAAGGCTGACGTGGCGGTCGTGAGTGACACCAGTCAGTACGGTGACGGCATCCCGGCGATCACTTGCGGACTGCGGGGTATCGTGGCGGCGGAAATACGTCTGAGAGGCCCGTCGAAGGATCTGCACAGCGGCATCTACGGCGGCAGCATTGCCAATCCCGTGAATGCCCTGGCAAAGATGTGTGGCAAACTGGTCGGCGATGACGGACGCATCCAGATTCCCGGCTTCTACGACGACGTTCTGGAACTCACGACGCTGGAACTGGAACAATACGCCCAGCTGCCGTTTTCTGAATCGCACTTTCTGAAAGAAGTCGGCAGTTCGGCAACCTTCGGAGAAACCGGCTATACGACTCTGCAGCGTCGCACGGCCCGTCCGACCTGCGATATCAACGGGATTTTTGGCGGCTACACGGGCGAAGGTCCCAAGACCATTATTCCCTCTAAAGCGACCGCAAAAATCACGTGCCGACTGGTGCCTGTGATGAAGCCGACAAAAGTTCTGGATGCGCTGGAAGCGTTCCTGAGATCGCACTGTCCGCCGGGGATCGAGTTCGAATTCAAGCGATTTCATGGGTGCGAAGCGTTTGTGTTTGACCCGACCAGTGAGTGGCTCACAGCGGCACGGAAGGCGGTCGAGACGGCCTTTGGCCAGCCGCCGGTTCTGGTTCGTGAGGGCGGTTCCATTCCGGTCGTCCTCAGCTTCAAACAAATCCTGGGAATCGATACCCTGCTGCTCGGCTGGGGCCGGAATTCTGACAACCTCCACAGCCCCGACGAACACATTCATGTTCAGGATTTCCACCGCGGCACCCTCGCCAGCGCCTGCCTGTGGGCAGAACTGGCAAAGGTGAAGACGTAACCAATCCTGTTTAACCGCGTGCCCATCGGGCCGCGTTGACGTGGCTAAAGCGCGGCCCGATGGGCGCGCGGTTAAACAATGCAATCGCGACCGATCATGACAGTCTCTCGACTCAACGAGTCGAACCACATTCAGGAGTTCCCCCAGTGCTGGACCTGCAGTTCATCTGCGAACATCGTGACGAAGTCATCGACAATTGCCTCAAGCGCGGCGTCACCGTCGATGTCGATGCTGTGATTCGTCTGCGCGATCAGCGAAACTCACTGATTGCCAAAGGCGATGAATTGCGTCGTCAGCAGAAGGAAGTCTCGGCGCAGATTCCGAAGGCTTCCGCTGCCGATCGACCAGGCTTTGTCGAACAAGGCAAAGCTCTGCGTGAGCAGGTCAACCAGACCGAAGAACTGCAAAAAGCCATCGAAGAACAGCTGCGGCTGGAACAGATTCGCATTCCAAACATGACACATCCGGATGCTCCGATCGGCGGCGAGGAAGATGCATATGAGTTCCGGGTCTGGGGAACAAAGCCAAAGTTTGACTTCAAGGCGAAAGATCACGTCGAGATCGCGGCTCATCTGGATCTGATTGATTTCGAAGCCGGAGCGAGGGTTGCCGGATCAGGATTTTACTTTCTGAAAAACGACGCCGTGATGCTCGAAATGGCGCTCGTGCAGTATGCGTTGCTGAAACTTCGCGGCGAAGGCTTTACGCTGTTCACGACGCCGGATCTGGCACGCGATTCTGTTCTGGAAGGGATTGGGTTCAACCCGCGCGGGAATGAAACTCAGATCTATTCGGTTGCCAACAGCGACCTGAGTCTCGTGGCCACGGCTGAGATCACGCTCGGCGGCATTCAAAAAGATCAGACCCTCGACATCGCCTCGCTGCCTCTGAAGTACGCCGGGCTCTCGCACTGCTTTCGTACCGAAGCCGGTGCAGCCGGTCGTGCAGGGCGAGGCATCTATCGCGTTCACCAGTTTACCAAGGTGGAAATGTTTGGTTATACGGGGCCGGATCTGAAGGATTCCGACACGCTGCACAAAGACATTCTGCGCATCGAAGAAGAAGTCTTTCAGGGACTTGGAATTCCGTATCGCGTGATCGACACGGCTTCCGGTGATTTGGGCGGTCCGGCCTATCGCAAATTCGATATCGAAGCCTGGATGCCCGGTCGCGGCGAAGCAGGCGAATACGGCGAAGTCACCAGTGCTTCCAACTGCACTGACTACCAGGCTCGGCGTTTGAACATCCGCTGCAAGAGCCCCGATAAGAAGGGGACCCAGTTCGTTCAGACCCTCAACGGTACCGCGATTTCCTGTGCTCGAGCAATCATTGCGGTGCTGGAAAACTATCAGCAGGCCGATGGCAGTGTCATCGTTCCCGAAGTCCTGCGTCCGTGGGTTGGCAAGGATGTGATAACGTAGCCATCACGCTCCGCCGTGATGAGCCTTTATCACACGCATGCGTCAATCAAAGCACGTGGCTAAAACGATTTCCATCGCACGGGGTCGCAGGACTATTGAACGCGGAACCATTCTTCAGGTGGCCTCCCTTGAAGGCTCGGCTCGACGGAGCGAGACGGCGACATTTGACGAACCTGAATCACAGTTGTCAGCATGAACCAACAGCCCCCACTTCGCCGACTTCTTGCCATCGAATCCTCCTGCGATGAAACGGCAGCCGCTGTCGTACGTGAAGATGGAATGGTTATGTCCAGCATCGTGGCATCGCAGCATGAACTGCACATCGAATGGGGCGGTGTCGTTCCCGAGATCGCATCTCGCGCACATGTGCGTCGCATTCTGCCGGTGATTAAAGCCGCATTGCGCGACGCGGATTGCACGCCGCAGGATCTGCACGCGGTGGCGGTCACCACGGAACCGGGACTGGTCGGATCGTTGCTCGTGGGATTGACGGCCGCGAAGACCATGGCCATGAGTCTGCAAATTCCGCTGATCACCGTGAACCACGTCGAAGCGCATATCTATGCCTGCGGGATGGGGCTGTCCAAATCCATTTATCCTTGCGTCGGGTTTGTCGTGAGTGGTGGTCATACGAATCTGTACGACTGCCGATCTGCCACCGAATGCAAACTGATCGGCAGTACGACGGACGACGCGGCGGGGGAAGCGTTCGACAAGGTCGCCAGAATCCTGAATTTGCCGTACCCTGGAGGTCCGTCGATTCAGAAAGCTGCGGTGACCGGAAATCCACGGCGTTATAAAATGCCGCGTCCGATGCTTCACAGCGGCAAGCTGGATTTCAGTTTCAGTGGACTGAAAACAGCAGTCCTGTATGCCGGGCGCGGAGTTCCTGGTCCGCATCAGCTGACTGACACGCCTGCCGATCGTGTCGCAGATCTGGCGGCGGGATTTCAGGAAGCGGCCGTCGAAGTGCTGGTGGCAAAATGTCGTCTGGCGGTTCGCCAGCTGGGTTATTCCCGACTGTGTGTGGGTGGTGGCGTCGCAGCCAATCAGATGTTTCGCGATGAACTGAACCGCATGGGGAAATGCGAACACATCGAAGTTCTGATCGCCCCGCTGGAACTTTGCACGGACAACGCGGCGATGGCGGCGATCGCCTGGGACTTACTGGCGTCCGGCCGCGTGGCGGACCTTAATGCTGACGTGTTGCCGGGTTTGGTGCGGCATGATTTTCAGAACAAGCGAAAGTAGGATAGGGTGCAATGGCGTGGACTTAAGGCGAGCGGGGGATGTGAATCCCCTGATTTGTCGCGAATGATGCGAACATCAGGGCACTTACGTACCCCGCTCGCCAGTCGGATTGCTTAAGTCCACGCCACTGAGGATAGGGTGTGTTTCGCTGAGCTGCACACACCCTACGACTAAAGCTTCCCCACTGTGCGTTGCCCGGTGCCGCGTTTCTGGCCTTCGCCGAGTTCTGCCTGAATCGACTTTGCCAGAGCCTGCAAACGTGCAACGACTTCAGGATGCTGCTCCACAACATTGCTGGATTCACCGGGATCGGATTTCAGATCAAACAGTGAAAGTTCGATGTTCCCTACGTCATATTTTGTCGGGATACCGCCCGTGCCGCCGGAACGACCGTTGAGCGTCCGGTAATCGTGCGGCAGATGCAGTTTCCATTGCCCGCTGCGCACGGCGTGAAGGTTGTGACCCCAGTAAAAATAGTAGGCTTCCTGCGGTGACTTTGCCCCTTCCTCGCCTGCCAGTAATGGCCAGATATCTTTGCCGTCGATCGGATGCTTTGGTAACTCAGCACCAATCAAATTAGCCACGGTTGGCAGCATGTCGATCGTCATCGCGGGTTC
>JANOUN010000454.1:0-2063 GCA_031416875.1 Planctomycetota bacterium
GGCGATCTGGCTCCGAATTACAGCGATTCACTTCAGTCCGGTGCATCGCTGCTGGACAACGTGCTGCCCACCATTCGACGTCGTGACAATCCCCCGCTGACTTACAAATTGCGTGCCGAGAAAGCTCGGCACGACGCGGCAGAGCGATTCGGAGGGACGAAGGAATCGGAGTCCGCTGTCGAACGCAGTCTGCGCTGGATGGCGGCGAACCAGTCTGAGGATGGTCGCTGGGACGCGCAGAATTTTGGTGCTGGTCAGGTCGGCCTGGATGAAAACGGCGTGGACCGTGAATTCGCGGGGAAGGAAGCGGACACCGGCTTGACGGCACTGGTGATGCTGAGTTTTCGGGGTGCTGGTTACACGCACGAAGAAGGCCGCTACGCTGTCGAAGTTGATCGGGCTCTGGACTGGCTGATCAGTCAGCAGGCTGCTGACGGAAATCTGTGCGGCAACGCCGAAAAATTTGCTCGAATGTACTGCCACGCGATGGCGACGTATTCTCTTGCTGAAGCCTACGGCATGCAGAAGGAAGTGGTTCTCGGCCCGATCGTAGATCCCGAAGCATTGCGGTTTGCCATCGACAATGGCGAACTTGCAGCGGCTCATCTGGCCAGTGCCGCTACATCGCAGAACATCCTGAGTGTCATCGCGATCAACGGTGGGGTCCGCAGCATGCAGGCCCATCAGTTTGCATATTCCATTCGGCGCGTTGATGACTTGCGCCTGCGAGCGGCACTGGCAAAGGCGGTGGCCTTTACGATCAGCCAGCAGGATCCCAAAGGCGGCGGATGGCGCTATCAGCAGTGGCAGGCAGGCGATGTGAGCATGCTGGGCTGGCAATTGATGTCGCTCAAGAGTGCTGAGATTGCAGGCGTGACTATCCCGGAGACCGTTCGCACACGGATGAAGAGTTTCGTCGAAACCATGCGTCAGGGAAAAAGTGGCGGGCTGTTTGGGTATCGTCACAACGTCGTGTCCCGCGGTCGCAATTCCGAACCGGTCTCACCCACGATGACTGCGGAAGCGTTGTTCTGTCAGCAGATGCTTGGCTATCCGCGAGATTCTGCCGCCACTACAGAATCGATCGCCTATCTGATGCGCAATCCCCCGCGACTCTCGGACATGAATTTCTACTATTGGTACTACGGCACGCTGGCGATGTATCAGCACGGCGGCAAGCCGTGGCAGGACTGGAATGCCAGCGTGCGTGACATGCTGGTGGAATTGCAGGTCCAGTCCGGCCCGATGTCCGGCACCTGGGATCCCAAAGACGAATGGGGCCGCTACGGCGGACGACTGTATTCGACGGCGCTGGCCACGCTGTCGCTGGAAGTCTACTACCGCCTGCTGCCGCTGTATCGGATGAATGAGACGACCGACGCCAAGCCATGATCCGGGCATCGCCGCAACTCAGGGGATTCACCGCAGGAGAGGTACGTCCGACTACGCTCGTGCCTTTGCAAAGAGTTCTTCAACGTCCATCCTGAATCCTTCCAGGACTTTTGATACGGCATGTTCAGGGCGAACGTATTTGATTACCTCGCGATACTCACCGTCGCGCAGGTGGAGTACCTGAATCGAGTCATCGCGAGGATCAATTATCCAGTATTCCGCAATACCGGCGGCAGCATAATCGCGACGTTTGTCCACAAGATCACGATCCGGATCGTCAGGGCTGATGATCTCCACGACCAGATTTGCCGTCTCCCAGAATTGTTCCTGTCGCCGTTTTGAATTGGCCTGGGACACAAACAGCACGTCAGGTTCTCGAAAGTGTCGCTCGCTGATTCTGACGCGAGTTGGGGCTGACATCACGATTCCAGGACTGGATTGTTCCACAAAGGCATGCATCTGCAGAAACACAAGTCTCGCGATGAACTGATGCAGCAGCGATGGCACCGGCAGAACCTCCACATGTCCGTTCACCAATTCCACCATGCGATTGCCGGGCAGCGAAAAATAGTCACCATCCCGCCACTCGCCCTGACGCGGGAATAATTCCAGAATCGCAACGCTGGCATCATCGGTAGTCGCGTTGACAATTGACATGGCAATGACACTTC
>JANOUN010000455.1:0-3892 GCA_031416875.1 Planctomycetota bacterium
GCCTGAGGAACACCGAAACCGATTCCAGCCCTCAGGTCAACCCTGAGGGTTTTTTTGTTGGTATTGAACAGCGTCTGACAATCAAAGGCCGAACACATGGCTCGCATCCAGCTTTACGACACCACTTTACGCGACGGTTCCCAGGGCGAAGGCGTCAATTTCTCGCTGCAGGACAAACTGATGATCGCCAGAAAACTGGATGAGCTTGGCTTCGACTACATCGAGGGCGGATACCCGCTCTCCAATCCAAAAGATGAAGAATTCTTCCAGCGTGCTGCTGAGATGGAATGGAAGCATGCCAAAATCACGGCTTTTGGAATGACGCGCCGCAAAGGTGTTGCAGCAAAAGACGACATTGGCATGCAGGCACTGATTGGCAGCAAGGCCCCGGTGATCACGATCGTGGGCAAGACGTGGGATCTGCATGTCACCGAGGTTCTGCGCGTGTCGCTCGAAGAAAATCTCGCGATGATCAGCGATTCCATTGCGTTCGCAAAATCCGAGGGCCGTGAAGTCATCTATGACGCCGAGCACTGCTTTGATGGCTGGCGAGCGAATGCCGAGTACGCTGTGCAAACGTGGAAGGCCGCGGCCGATGCTGGTGCCGACATGATCTGCATGTGCGACACAAACGGAGGGACTTTGCCCGAACAAATTGCAGAAGCAGTCATTGCACTGCAGGACGCCGTGAAGTGTCGCATTGGGATTCACTGTCATAATGATTGTGAACTCGCCGTCGCGAATTCACTGGCTGCGGTCAAAGTCGGCGCGATTCAGGTTCAGGGAACGATCAATGGAATCGGCGAGCGTTGTGGAAACGTCGATCTGGTTTCTGTCGCGGCGAATTTGTCGCTCAAGCTTGGCTACGACGTGCTGGCTCCGGGCAAGATCCAGCGACTGACGGAGCTGTCACGCTATGTCTACGAACTGGCAAATATGAACTTCCGTTCCGGACAGGCATTTGTCGGAACAAGTGCATTCGCGCACAAAGGAGGCATGCACGTGCATGCCGTAAACCGCATCGCGCGAAGTTATGAACATATTCAACCGGAAACAGTTGGCAACGAACGTCGCATTCTGGTGAGCGAGCTTTCCGGACGATCAAATATCGTCGCCAAGACAACGAAGTTCAACATCAGTGAGAATAATGAACTCATGCAGAAGATCCTGAACGCCGTGCAGGATCTGGAGCACCAGGGTTATCAGTACGAAGCGGCTGAAGCGTCATTTGATCTGCTGGTGATGAAGCAGGCAGGCAATTATATACCCGCATTTCAGTTAGATCATTATCGCGTGAACGTGGAAAACCAAGCGCGTGACCCGATGACCGAAGCGGTCATCAAACTGACCACCGGTGTCAATTGCCGACACGTCGTGGGTGAAGGCGATGGCCCTGTGAATGCCCTCGACAGCGCTCTGCGAAAAGCGCTGACTGCGGCGTATCCTGGTTTGTCCGAAATGACGCTCGTGGACTACAAGGTTCGCGTCATTAACAGCAGCGAAGGCACGGCCGCCCGTGTTCGCGTGGTGATTGAAAGCCGTGACAAGGACGGCGTGTGGAGCACGGTCGGTGTCAGCGAAAACATCATCGAGGCCAGCTGGATTGCCCTGGTGGATGCATTCGAATTCAAGATCCACAAAGATCGCGGAGCTGTGAAAGCGGATAGCTGCGGTTGAAGCCTGCCGCATGGTTTTCATAACTCCCATGCTTCCCATAAATCCCATGGGATCTATGGGAAGCATGGGAGTTATGTCCTGTTCGCCAACCTATTCTTCGTCTTTGGCCCACAGATGATCTGCCAGCGCAGCAGGTGCCGGCACAATTTCGCCGGGCTTGAAATATGTGGGGATTTCACGGGCGGCGGCTTCGGGTCCGTCGCTGCCGTGAATCAGGTTCATCTGACGGCTGGCTCCCAGATCACCACGAATGGTTCCGGGCGCGGATTCGCGTGAGTTGGTTTTTCCCATCAGCGTTCGCATGACGGTGATCGCTTCGGGCCCTTCCACAACCATCGCGACAACAGGGCCCGACGTGATGAAGGCTTCCAGTTCTTTATAGAACGACTTTGCAACGTGCTCGGCGTAGTGTTGTTTGCTGAGCTCCGGTGTCACCTGCAGCATTTTCATGCCGATAATGCTGAGGCCCTTGTCTTCAATCCGCGAAACAATGCGCCCGATCAGTCGTCGCTGTACGCCATCCGGTTTGACAAGAATCAAAGTTCGTTCGAGAGCCATCGGAGAGGGAGCCTTTTCAGTTGGAGGAAAGTAAAAAGAGAATGACCAATGACTAAGCTCCAATGACCAATGAATCGCAGACCATTGTGAGATGCGCGATTCAACTGCGATTCATTGGAAATTGGACATTGGGATTTCCCTACGTCATCATCTGCAGGAACTCATGAAACAGATAATGACTGTCATGAGGCCCGGCGGAGGCTTCGGGATGGTATTGAACACCAAAGGCCGGATAGACCTTATGACGAATGCCTTCGGCTGTCTGATCATTCAGGTTGATATGAGTGACTTCAACGTCATCCGGGAGAGTCGCTGAATCGACAGCGAAGCCGTGATTCTGTGATGTAATTTCCACTTTTCCAGTCCGGCGGTTCAGCACGGGCTGATTGGCACCACGATGCCCGAAACGCAGCTTGTACGTTTTGCCGCCAAAGGCCAAACCGAGCAACTGCAGGCCGAGGCAAATACCAAAGATCGGTTTCTTACCGAGTAGTCCTCGAATTGTTTCAATCGCGTAAGTCAACGGTTCCGGATCTCCGGGTCCGTTCGACAGAAACACGCCATCCGGGTTCAGTGCCAGAATCTCTTTTGCCGTCGCCGTTCCCGGAACAATCGTAACGCGGCAACCGACATCGCGTAAGTAGCGAGGAATGTTCCATTTCATGCCATAGTCGATCGCCACGACATGCGGCCCGTCCATGCGCTCCGCGCCGGAGACGAAATCGGACGGACGTCCCAGTTCACTGAGTGACATGTCCCAGCCGCAGGTTGCCTTCGGCATGACTTCCTGAACCAGATCTCGACCGACCATTCCCGGTGCCTGCTGCACCTTGTTTAACAGTGATGCATCATCCAGATCGACAGTCGACAGGATGCCCTTCATGGCACCCTGTGTCCTGATCTGGCGGACCAAAGAGCGAGTGTCAATGCCCTGCAGTCCGATGATGTTGTTTCGTTTGAGGTATGCATCGAGCGATTCGGTTGAGCGGTAGTTGCTGGGAAATTCACACAGTTCCTTAACGACGAATCCCTTGAGGAACAAGCCTCGGCTCTCGACGTCTTCGGCGTTCACGCCGTAGTTGCCGATCAGCGGATAGGTCATTGTCACGATCTGACCGGTGTACGACGGATCGGTGAGGATCTCCTGATATCCGGTCATGCTGGTATTGAATACGACTTCACCATGCACTTCACCCTCCGCTCCGAAAGCCTGACCAGTGAAGACTTTACCATTTGCCAACGCCAGCTTTGCCGGGCGACCTGCCATGTCTCAATTCTCCCAGGGTCCGCGCGTAAAATCACCGCAGTTGAAAACACACTTGAACGCGGGTTTTACCATTCATCGCAGACCTGGAAAAGCACCGGGCCACGCGACAGTCCAGTTTCGCGAAAATCAGATGGGTTGCGGGATGACTTTCGTTTGAGGCATTTGCCCGCGAACTGTAGAGTGTGACGACTGTGCAGCCGATGTTGCTATTGCCTATGTGAATAACTCCAGAATCTGAAGTTCAATGCTCAAATATCTTCACTTGCAAAACGTAGGCCCGGCCCCCGAGATGGCGCTTGAGTTCGGGGATCGCATGAACCTGATTACAGGGGACAACGGACTTGGCAAAAGCTTTTTGTTGGACGTGGCCTGGTGGGCTCTGACCAGAAA
>JANOUN010000456.1:0-2648 GCA_031416875.1 Planctomycetota bacterium
TTGACGATGCGGTCCAAACGTTGGCTGGGTAAGTGCCAAATCCGGACCAAACCATCGTTGCCCCCGGCGGCAAGAAACTTTCCGTCCGGGGAAAGCCCCATCGTTCGCAAACGCGAGTCGGTACCTTGGAACCGCGTTATCTCCCGCCCGGTCTCGACATCCCAAACAATCAAATCGGAATTCTCGCTGCCCGTCACCAGCCGTTTTCCATCGGAGCTAAACACGCCCGCTGGAATAAGGTCACGGTGCCCGGACATCGTGTGGACCACGTTACCAGTGGAGGGATCTACGAGCCGAATGGCGAAGTCATTGGAGGACGTCGCGATCAGGTTGCCCGTCGGGCAGTAAGCAAGAATGAACTTGCCGTCGAAGCGATGCATGATCGATTTGGAAGACAGATTCCAAAGCGTCGTGCAGCAAACTTTCGCCTGCAGATCCAAATCCGCAGCAGCCAGAACTGTTCCGTCGGGTGAAAACTGCACGCGAACGACAGCTCTCGAAAAGTCCTTCAGCGCCCACAGCTCGTCGCCGGAGGCAACGCTCCAGACACGCACAGTCCGGTCGTCGCTGGCCGTGGCGATCGTCTGGCCATCAGGGGCGAACGCGACGCAATTGACTTCATCGGTATGCCCCCGCAGAGTACGCAAGCATTGTCCGGAACTGGCATCCCAAAGACGTGCTGTGCGGTCCTTGCCGGTCGAGGCGACGAGCTTGCCATCGGGGGAAACGCTGACGACATAGACGTCGCCAGTGTGTCCATGCAGTGCAAGCGAGTCACGCAGTATCCGTTCGTTCTGTCCGCAGGCATGGTTCAGATAATACCACGCGAAACCGCGCACGTCCTGTTCTCCGACTTCTGGCAGGTGCCGGTCCAGAATTGTGCGCGTTGCCACGATACGGCCGTTTCGGCTGAATTCTGAGGCGATCTTCATGTCCGCTGCGTACAGGTACTGAAGCAGCTGCGCCTTGCGCTGCACTGCCAGATCCCGCTGTTGCTCGACTTCCACTAGCCTGTCATTCGCCTGCTTCTCGCTGGCCTCGGCGCGCTGGCGCTGACGGGATTCAGACTGCTTGGCCGCTCGTTCGGCTGTCGCAGAGGTAATCGCCTGGGTTTCGTTTGCATTGGCTTGGGTCCGGGCTTGTATGGCTCTCACAGCCTGCCATGTACTGACGGCAATGCCGATGAGCAGCGACACGGCCACGACAGCTGCCGCGGTCAGCGTGACGCGATTCTTGCGGACAGTTTTGTGGAAGCGGTAACCAGCCGACGGCGGGCAGGCTTGCACGGGCTCGTCGTCGAGATACCGCTGCACGTCGGCAGCCAGCGCGGTGGCCGATTCGTACCGCCGGTTGCGGTCTTTCTCCAGGGCCTTCATTACGATCCAGTCGAGCTCACCGCGGAGCTGCTGGCTGAACTTGCGCGGCTCCACCTTGCGGCAATCAGAAACCGTGGACAGAGCCTTCGCCTCCAGCGTGCTGACTCGCGCACTGGGGCGGGGTGGCTCGACTTCGCGAATCATCCTTCGCATCTCATCGAAACCAGCATTGCGGAGCGTGTCGCGTTCGAATGGCGTATGGCCGGTGAGGATTTCGTAGAGCAACACTCCCAGCGAATAGATGTCGCTGCGAGTATCGACGTCGATACTGCTGTGGCCCGCCTGCTCGGGACTCATGTAGAGCGGTGTGCCTACCATCTGATCAAAGCCAGTGTGCAGCGTCTTATCAGTGAGTGACTGGCCAATCGCTTTGGCCACGCCAAAATCGATCACCTTTGGTACTGGCGTAACGTCGTGCATTTCGACGAGCACGTTGCTGGGCTTGATGTCGCGGTGGATCAAACCTTTTTGATGCGCGTGCTGCACCGCCTGGCAGACTGCGATGAACAATTGCAATCGTTCGCGGGTATCAAGTTTCTGCTGATCACAGAATTCAGTGATCGGAGCTCCCTTGACCAGCTCCATCACGAAATAAGGCCGTCCCGCGTCGGTCGCTCCGGCATCCAGCACTTTGGCGATATTGGGATGATTCATCATGGCCAGCGCCTGCCGCTCGGCTTCAAATCGTGCCACAACCTGGTGCGTATCCATGCCCGGCTTGATGACTTTCAGGGCTACCTTGCGTCGCACGGGTTCCTTCTGCTCGGCCACATAGACAGCGCCCATGCCCCCTGTGCCGATACCTTGTTTTGGATATTGACGAATCCGCAGATACAAATGAAGGTACATTGATCAACAGGGCAGAGGCAATGGCTTTCAGGGCGCTTTGTTACTTTGAACTCAGACGCGATTATGGCGAAGTTCCTTTAATCCTGAACAGGGTTGAATCGCCCGCTGATGCCGTCAAAGCAAAATCAACAATTACAGAAATTGACACACAGATTGTTTCAGATCTTCAATATGCCATAGAACATTTACCTGCCTCATGGCCAGGTTATCCGGGAAGGGCAACCAAAGGGTTTGCTACGGCACTTTTAGGGAAACTTTACCTTTATCAGCAAAACTGGACGCAGGCTTCAGCCCAATTTGATGCTGTAATAGGAATGGGATATGCCTTGTATCCTAATTTTTCAGAATTGTTCCTGCAGAAAGCTGACAATTCTTCTGAATCAATTTTTGAAGTTCAGTTTACAAGGATTTCTGGCGTAAATT
>JANOUN010000457.1:0-7106 GCA_031416875.1 Planctomycetota bacterium
TTTCCGGAATCACTGCTGGATCAACCAGCCGAGATCCCGGACGAATCGTGGTTTGCCATGTATACGCTGGCAAGGCAGGAGAAGGAGCTGATGCGCAAACTGCGGCCACTGAACATCGCGCACTACGGCCCCATGGTCCAGCAGCGCAAGCGGTCTCCGCAGGGCAGAATCCGTACCAGCTACGTGCCGCTGTTCACGGGCTACGTGTTCGTGCGGGGCGACGAAGTGGCGCGTCACGACGCGGTATCAACGGGCTGCATTTCGCGCTGCCTGTCGGTGACTGAATCCGAAGAACTGGTGGAAGACCTGCGTCGCATTCGACAATTGGTCGTCGCCGGATCAGAAATCCGCCCCGAACCTAAACCACTCGTCGGACGCATGGCCATCGTCAGGAATGGTGCCATGAAAGGTCTCAAAGGCACGATCACGAAGACGCTTTCTCAGCATCGACTGACTGTCATGGTCAACTTCATGCAGCAGGGTGCATCCGTGATCGTGGATGAAGCGGACGTTGAACTGCTGTAGCGGTGATCCGCGCCATTCGCGGGCAGGAAATCCTGTTCCAGTCCAGCCCTATTCGATTCCAAGAATCTCCATCCGCAGTTTGCCGCGAGGGATTTCCACTTCCACTTTGTCGCCGACTTTCCTGCCAATCAGGGCGGACGCGATCGGGCTGGTGGTCAGGATCTTCATGACGTCGCCGTCGTAGTTTTCCTCGCCGGGGCCGACAAGCTCATAGGCCTCTTCCATATCGTCCGACAGATCTTTCACCCTCACCGTCGAACCGAAGCCGACCGTGTCTTTCGGCCCGTCGGTTCTTTCGACGATAAAACAGTGGGAGAGTTTTGTCTTCAGCTGATTGATCTTCGCCTGCGTGTACCCCTGCGTTTCACGCGCAGCGTGGTATTCAGCGTTCTCTTTCAGATCGCCTTCCTCGCGCGCAGTCTTGATGCGTTCGGCGATCGCCGGCATATCGACTGCCTCCATCACGCGAATTTCTTCACGGATTTTCTCGTAACCTTCGCGGGATATTGGCTGGCGTTCCATGGCAGGACCTCAGGACAGAACTTTGAACGGCGACCCGGTGAGCAGGACGTCATTCATCCGGAAAATCGCAAAAACACGCTTGAGGACTTCTATCTCTCCGGACGATGTTCGCGGCGGAAAAACAGCGTCTTCTGCGATCAGAATATGTTCAGGGCACAACAAACGGAACGGCGGCTGAAAGGGCTTCCCTTCAACCGCCGTTCATATTGATTCGGGCAGTATAGTCGGACAACTTGCGTCAGGCTATGCAATTTCCTTCCACTGGCCGCATTTCGCGCTGTCCAGGACGGCTTCGCAGATCTTTTGGGTTTCCAACGCTTCACGGAATGTCGGACTACACGGCTTGCCGGATTCGACACTGGCGATAAAGTCGGCGACCTGATGCACAAACGTGTGTTCGTAGCCAATTTGCAGACCGGGAACCCACCACTTGCTCATATACGGCATATCGCCGTCCGTACAATGAACCTGATGCCAGCCCCGGATCAGTGAGTTGTCGGCGTAATCGAAGTACTCCAGTCGATGCAGGTCGTGCAGATCCCACTTGATCGACGCCTTTTCGCCATTGATCTCGAACGTGTACAACGCTTTGTGACCCCGAGCATAGCGCGTCGATTCAAACAGGCCCAGTGAGCCATTTCCGAATCGGCACAGGAACGCACAGGCGTCGTCGATGCTGACCTTTTCCACCTTGCCTGTCAGGTTATGCCTGCGTTCTTTGACGAAAGTCTCTGTCATCGCCGTGACGCTGTTGATGGAACCATTCAGCCAGATCGCCGTGTCAATGCAGTGTGCCAGCAGATCTCCCGTCACACCGGAACCCGCCGAGGCCGCATCCAGGCGCCAAAGTCCGGCTCCGCCCTGAGGCAGGTCGGCGTTAATCGTCCAGTCCTGAAGGAAGTTGGCTCGATAATGGAAAATCCGGCCAAGGCGACCTTCATCGATCAATTGCTTTGCGAGCGAAACTGCGGGAACGCGACGGTAGTTGTACCACACCGTATTGGCAACTTTCGCCTTCTCGATGGCATCCACCATCTTCTGGCCCTCGACGGGATTCATCGCCAGTGGCTTCTCGCAGAGGACCATCTTGCCAGCCTGTGCGGCAGCGATCGCAATTTCCGCATGCGAATTGTTCGGCGTGCAGATATCAATCGCATCAATATCCGGCCGAGCAATCAGCTTGCGCCAGTCTGTTTCGGTGGATTCGTACTGCCATTGCTCGGCAAATGCCCTCGCCTGTTCCTCGTTCCGTCCACAGATGGCCTTGAGAACCGGGCGGTGTTTCAGCTCCGGAAAGAAGTCGTTCACTCGCTTATAGCCGTTGGTATGCGTCCGGCCCATAAAGCCATAACCGACGAGTCCGATGTTGAGGGGTTTGAGATTTGCCATCGCTTGGATTCCATGTCGCGGAAGAAGTGTTTATGAGGAAAGAAATTAACTACGATGCCAGTCGCTTGCAAGGTGAACGATACGAAGCAAGCGGATGACGTCGTTCTCGATTCGAAAAACGATCATCCATGGGAAGCCCGGTATTGGCGACCCGCGGTGCCCCTGACGCGTCGTCAGAAGCTGAAAAGATTCAGGAAACATACGAATAGAAGTGATACGTTGTTGAACCGCCGTGCGTAGCTTCCTGCATGCTTCCGGGGAAACCTGCCGATACCATTCAATTGCTTCGGCAAGGTCTTCAGGAAAACGTTTGTCGAATCGAAGCTTCATCATTTTTGGAGAAGCTCATCGACTCGAGCCCACATCTGTTCGCATGTGAGCGACTCTTCCGGATGGTCCGTCATATACTGGTCTCGCCGGAAGATCTCATCCCATTCTGCCTGAGGCAATTCCGGCACCCCTCCGGACTCACGCAAGTCGTCCCACAACATTGTCACTAATTGAAGTTTCTTGTCTGGCGGGAGACTTCTCAACTCTTCAATGTTTATCGCCATGTTTACATCCAACCCTGCAGAGGACTTCCATTGCCAATAGACTCACATCACTCGATCACATTCGTTCTGTTGTTTAACCCCAGCCGTGTGCATTGCGAACCTTGATCATCGTATCCAGAATCGTGTTCCACGTCGCAGGATTCTCCAGCATCGCGTTCGGGAACATGCAGCCGTCCCAGCAGATGTGCTTGATGCCGCGATCTGCCGCGCCCTGCAGCCAGTAGCCCGCACATTTGACAATGTCCAGTTTTCCGTTGGGATCGTCGGCCGGACAATGCTTGCCGGTCTTATCGTGCGATCCCGCTCCGTGAACATGACCGTCATTCTGCGCCACATGGAAGTCGATCGTCCATGGTCTCAGTTTGTCCGTCATCGTTTTGTAGGCGGCGTAGAATTCTTCGTCCGTGTGCCCTTCCTTCACGAGAGCGCACTCAGGCGCGTTGTAGCCCAGCAAATACAAGTATGTGTGCGCCAGGTCCGCCTGGAAGCCGAGAGACTCCGGCATCGCGACTTCTTCCAGCAGATTGAGCATATCTTTCCAACTGTGCATTCCTGCCCAGCAGATTTCGCCTTCGGCTGCGAGTCGCTGACCGTGATCGGCGGCGAACTTTGCGGCCTCGCGGAATGTGCTGGCGATTTTTGTCGTGGTTGCTTTTGCATCTTCACGCCACTTTGCAACACCGAACTCAGCCGAGTCAATTCGGATGACGCCATACTTGCGGACGCCATGCTTTTCAAAGATGCCGGCAATGCGGCACGCCATCTTGACCGCGCTCAGAAACTTTGCACGGGCTTCAGCGTCGCCCATGGCCGAATCGCCCACAGTGCCCGGCCAGACCGGTGCGACAAGAGATCCCACCTTGAAACCGTAGCTGGCGATCTGATCGGCAATCCGGATCAGTTCCGCATCGCTGGCCTCCGGATTGGTATGAGGCAGGAACAGAAAATAATCGATGCCGTCGAATTTCTGCCCGTTCACATTGGCAGCGGCCGTCAATTGCAGCATTTTTTCGAGGCTGATCGGCGGTTCCTGGCCTTCGCCGTCGCCTTTGCCAACGAGGCCAGGCCACATGGCGTTGTGAAGTTTGGGAGCGATATGAGACATCAGATTTGTTCCTTTTGGGCACTTGCTTACGGGGCAAAACAACTCTTGAGAAGAGCGTTCTTTAAGCTCTCGCGCGAAGTTTCGCAACCAAGTCGCGAAGAACCCGGTTTTCTGTCTGGTTTGCCAGCTTCTCGAATGATTCCAAAACGTCGGCGGTCGTCAGCATAGGAAATGAAACGCTGCGTTCTGAAGAAACATAACTGCCGTCGAGGCCGAGGATCAGAAACTCGATTTCGTGATCACAGAGACGCCAAACTTCCGGAACCCCCATCGCGGCGAAGCTCGGAATCCTTGATTTCGATGACGACGTCACATCGACTTCGATGAGCAAATCCGGTGGCGGATCGACATCGGGTTCGAAGAAGTCTTTTCCACGAACCAGCGACTCGTTGGCGATATAGTACGCCTCATCGGGCTGGAAACCACGCTCGACAGCATGAGAAGTGATTGTCGTTGATCCGATGCACTGAATGTTGATATCGAATTCGAATGCGACTTGCTCAACGATGCGCCCGAGAAATCGTTTGATCCAGTCGTGGTCTTTTCGAGGGGACATCATTTCGATCGTCTCGTTCGCATAATAATGGCGACAGCTCACATCACCGAGTACATTCAAAAACGCCGCATATTCCTGCCAGGAAACATCATTGATCGTACTCCAGAGTTCCAATTCCCCGTCGGCGTAGTGATGACGCAGATGGTGATGGCCGATTACATTCAGAATCGATTCATACTGTTCCCACGACACCTCGCACAGTACGAATGTTTCCTGCTCCGTATGTGTTTGAGACGTTGACATTGATTGCAGTGCCCCCAAACGTCGAACGATTCGACGAAAACTCCGACTCACCGAGAAAACAGTGACGCAACGCTCACCGAAAACCCCGGCAATTCCGGATCGCCGGTAAGCACTTCGTCTGAGTTCCTTGATTGCGGCTGCCGATCACTTCGGTAAACTGAAATGACGTGAAAATCCGGATCGGCGATCCAAACCTGAGCAACTCCTGCCGCAAGATAGAGTCTGATCTTCTCACGAACCGATTCGTGAGTATCTGTGGACGAGAGAACCTCCACTGCCAAAACAGGAGCCACAGTCAGAAGCGAATCTTCTGTGACCTGGCGAATCGCCTCACTGCCCACAAACACTCCAACATCGATTCCAACAAGGGTCTGATCCGTATTCTGCAACCGGCAACGAACATCACCTGTCCCGATGTAGACGTGCTGCGTATTTGAAGCATTCCGCCAGTTCTCAAGAGCCGTAGCCAGCTTCGTAACACAACCCGCATGACGGGGATTCCGCGTCGTCACATTCTCCTCCCGTACCTCACCATGAATCAGTTCGCGGCGCACGTTCGGATCGTCTGGCAACGCCAGAAATTCCTCAACCGTCAAGCGAGACGTACTGGTTGACATAAGAATGTCCAAAGAATGTCCAATGACTAATGTAAAATGAACAATGAATCGCAGTCAGTCGCCGGGTCTTGAATTGCGGTAAATAGCGGCAAAGATCTTTGTGAGTTCATTTGCTTCTTTCCAGAGAATTCGTGCTTCGTCTTTGGAGTCCGGGATGGCCGCCACCAGCATTCGGAGCCAATGTTTGGTTTCGCGAGACTCACGGCGACATAAGCTGATTCGATATCGAAATTCTTTTTTTGTCGCCGCTTCATCTGCCTCACAGTAGTTCGCACCAATACTCGTTGAAGAACGGACCAATTGACTGATCAGTGGTTTCGTCACCGCTGTTCGGCTGAGTCTCTGACAGCATTCAATTACCGATTCTCCGAAGATCGCTGTCCGTTCTTCCAGATCAAACGCTGACCTGGCCGAACCTTCGTGCCGTTCTTCGTCCGCCACAACTGAATCCTCTGCAGCTCATTGGTCATTTTTCATTGGGCATTGGTCATTTCTTTTTCCTATGATCACCCGCATTCGGTGCCTTTGGCTGAGCATCAGGCCCGAAGTATCGCAGTGTCACAAGCGGCTCGGTTCCCGTGTTTTCGAATTCGATGCCATCCCCTGCGGCTTTCGCAGTGACAAACACTTCGTCTTCCGTCATGGCGCCGAAGCGGATCATGCTGGGCGACTGCAGAGTCAACTTGCCGATGCGACCATAGCCCTGAACTGTGATCAGACCGTATGCGCCACCGTCTTTGACCTTGCACTTCGCACCCGGCTCAAGAGTCAGCTCTTTGGCAGTGAACAGCTGTTTGCCATCGACCTTACCATACACGATCCATTTATCGACCCAGCCCTGCCCTTTTTCACTGACGATTGGTTCAAGGTAGTTACTGGCCATGAAGTTTGGATCAACGTTCTTTTCCCAATCAAGCGCATCGACGATGTACTTATTGTCATCGTGGAACTCCGGCGGGAAGTCCTTCGTCAGCAGCGCTCGCGGGACCGCTCGGCCTTCGACCAGGTTCTGATACATGGCAAACACGTCGCTGCCCCATTGTGGCTCAAAGGTCACCAGTGAACCGGGCGCGTGCAACACGCAGGGTGGAATCAACCAGCCTGTGCCTGGTTTGAGTCGATAGGCTTTGGACAGATCAAGCAGCCCATTCTCACCCTTATTCCATCGGTCAAGACAATCAATGACATCCTGTTTTGTGGTGCCAGGCTCGAGACCCATGAATGTGTACGGAAAGTTATTCCCAATCGCGTTCATTTGCGGCGGGAAGTAGTAGCTCTCCGGCTTTCCTTCCTGCCCAACTTTTGCAGCCTGTTCCGCGTTCTGGTGCATGTGATGAGGGATTGGGCCCATGTTGTCGAAAAACTTCGAATACACTGGCCACTTTTTGAACGCATTCCAGATGTGGTCACCGATGATTTCGCTCTTCAGCTCCGCCACGACATCGCGCAAAAGAAATCGCTGGCCGTCGTGAACCACATACGACAGACCTTCGTCGGCGTTGCGATTGTCGTTGGCCGCTTCCGTGGTGGACCCGAACCAGCGTTCATCAATCCCGCCTCGATGCATTCCCAAAGCATAATAATCGTCCGGATGC
>JANOUN010000458.1:0-3600 GCA_031416875.1 Planctomycetota bacterium
GGTTGCTGCTGCTGCTGCTGGTCCCGGGCGGTGTTTTGGTACTGAACCGAAGACACACGACCCCACCCCTGCCACTCGCTTTCGTGCCGTTGTCCTTGTTTCCGTGGGGGACGATGCGTTTTGGAACAATGGGGACGTCGCTGGCGATTATTCTGATTTCATTCGGTGCCGTCTACGGGACGTCCAGCCAATCGGGTCCTTTCTTTCGCGCGGAGGCTTCGGATCAGGTGTTCCTGTTGTGGATCTATATGGCGACTTCTGCCATGCTGGGCTGGTCGGTTGCGGCCCTGCAACTGGCCCAGGCCCGCGCCACGAGTGTTCAAAAAATTCTTGAGAAGGCCCTCAGCGAAGTTTCTCTCGGTGTGTTGATCACCGATAAGTCTCAAAACGTCACGTACATGAATAAAGGCTTCACCAGGCTCACCGGGTATGACGAGCCTGACCTCCTGGAGAAAAACTGCCGAATCCTTCAGGGTAAGGACACCGACCGAGGTGTCGTGGCAAAGTTGAAGCTGGATGTCGATCAGGATGGGCATTTTGACGGAGAGATCCTGAACTACCGCAAAGACGGAACGTCGTTCTGGAATGCACTGCTGATCACCGAAATTCATGATGATGCCGGAGAACAGATTGGTTTTCTGGGGATCCAGCGAGATATTACGGCAAGAAAAGACGCGGAGCTGGCTCTTCGGCAGAGCGAGGCACAGCTGCGAAGCATTCTGGATCTGGAACCTGACTGTGTGAAGGTGGTGTCACCCAGCGGTCGCCTGCTGGAAATGAACGCTGCTGGTCTTGCGATGATTGAGGCGACATCGATTGAGCAGGTCCGCGGAGCTCACCTGGAAGAGCTGATTGTGGAAGAGCACCGCGTCATGTTTCGCAAAATGCATCAACACGTCCTTGCGGGTGAGGCAGGTCATCTCGAATTCGCCATTCGTGGCCTGAAGGGAACGCTCCGCTGGCTTGAATCTCGCTGCGTCCCCTATCGCAATACTGACGGAAAAGTCACCGGGTTGCTTGGGGTGACACGTGACGTCACGACACGACGACAGGTTGAAGTGACGATGCGGGAAAGCCGAAATCGGCTGGACAGCATTCTCAACTCCATCTCAGAAGTCGTCTATTCCGCTTCTGTCACAGGAGACGAAATCCTGTTCATGAGTGACCATGCCCAGACGCTTTATGGCAGGCCCACGTCTGATTTCATCGCCGTCCCGCGGTTGTGGTTTTCCATGATTCAAGAGGACGACCGGGACGCTGTCGGTGAGAGCCTTCGACTGCTGGACGAGACAGGGGCATTTGATGTCGAGTATCGAATCATGCGCCCGGATGGTGGTCAGCGCTGGGTACGTAACCGTGGACAGTTTGTCCGTGATGACACTGGAACACCGATCCGTCTGGACGGTGTTGTCTCTGACATTACAGATCGTCGGGAACGACAGATGCAGGCGGCGAACGAACGGATTGTGCTCGAAATGCTGGCCTCGGGAGCACTTCTCGACGATGTGCTGCACCAGGTTGCGCTGAACAGCGAACAACTTTGTTCCGGCATGAAATGCTCAGTCCTGCTGCTCGACGAAAGCGGAGAGCATTTGAGGCATGCTGCAGCACCTGGCCTTCCCGCAGCTTATTGCCGTGCCATCGATGGCTGCCGGATCGGACTTTACGTTGGGTCGTGCGGAACTGCCGCCTTTACGCGTGAATCTGTCTTTGTGACCGACATTTCAACGGATCCCCGCTGGGTCAATTATCGCGACACGGCACTGAAGCATGGTTTGCGAACCTGCTGGTCTGTTCCCATGATCTCATCCGCCGACAAAGTTCTCGGAACCCTGGCGATGTATTACTCCGAAGCTCGAACGCCGTCGGCGCAGGAAATGATCGCGATACAGCGGGTGGCCTATCTGGCGGTGCTTGCTGTCGAGCGACATCAGTTGATCGCTTCGCTGAGTGACAGTCGACAACGAATGGAAACACTCGTGTCGAATCTGCCGGGAATGGCCTATCGCTGCCAAAACGACTCGGACTGGACCATGACCTACGTAAGTGCCGGATGTGAAATGGTCACCGGATATCGACCGGAAGAACTGATCGGAATTTCAAATCCGTCCTGCATCGGCCTCGTGCATGCTGACGACCGTGACTGGCTGAGGCCAAAACGCCAGTCGTCGATTGATGCTGGCACTGTATGCCGCAATGTCTACAGAATCGTGGGAAAGGCCGGTCAGGTTCGATGGGTCCTCGATTCTGCGTCCGGAGTTTGTGCGGAAGACGGAACGATAAAGTGCATCGACGGTTTTATTCAGGATATTACTGAATCACAGCGGGTAGAAGAACAGGTCCGGGCATCTCTGCGTGAAAAAGAGGCGATGCTGAAAGAGATTCATCATCGGGTGAAGAATAATCTCCAGATTGTCTCCAGCCTGCTCAACCTGCAAAGTGAAAAGGTTTCTGACGCGCTGACTCTCGCAGCACTGCGTGAAAGTCAGAATCGGGTACGATCAATGGCCCTTGTGCATGAAACGCTGTATTGCTCGGGCAACCTGGGACGAATCGATCTGGCTGAATATATGAGCGCATTGTGTGCCCATCTGTTTCGATCGTTCGGAGTTGATTCATCTTTCATTCAACTGACTTTAGATGTGGTCAATACCTCGCTCGACCTGGAGCGCGCGATCCCGCTTGGTTTGATCACCAATGAACTTGTCAGCAACGCACTGAAGTATGCATTTCCCCAGGGAAGATCAGGAGTGATCCGGGTAGTTTTTGAAATCACTGCTGATGATTCTTACAGGCTTGTTGTGGCCGATGACGGAATCGGACTTCCTGAATCGTTTGACTTGAATCAACTCAGGTCCCTCGGATTACAATTGACGCGAGACCTGGTTCAGCAGTTATCGGGAAATCTGACGATCGAACACGCTCCGGGCACTGCGTTTCATATTTCTTTTCCGCTTTTCCCCTCTGAAAACTGAGATCCGTTATCGTGGCTGCAAAAATTCTGGTGGTGGAAGACGAACCCGTCGTCGCTCTGGACCTGCGAACCCGACTGACGCGCATGGGATACATCGTTTCTGAAACGGTCGCCCGCGGTGAAGACGCCGTGGAGTTCGTGGGGACTCTGTCCCCGAATCTCATCCTGATGGATATTCGCCTTCGCGGCGTGATGGATGGGATTTCGGCGGCAGAGGAGATTCGAAAACGTTATGGCCTGCCGGTCATTTACCTGACGGCTCATGCCGATGAGGCGACCGTCGATCGGGCTCGGATTACAGAACCCTTTGGCTACATCCTGAAGCCATTTGACGAACGAGAGTTGCGAACTGTGATCGAAATGGCGCTGTACAAACATGACGCCGAACGAAAACTGCGGGAGAGCGAAAGACGGTATGCCACGACGCTTTCCAGTATTGGCGACGGGGTGATCGCGACGGATCCGAGGGGGCATGTGACGTTCATGAATCCCGTTGCGGAAAAACTGACGGGCTGGAGTCTTGTCGAAGCGCTGGATCTGCCGCTCAAGTACGTTTTTAATGCATGCAATGAAGAAACCCGTGTCACGGCAGAGAATCCCATCGACAGAGTTCTGACGGAACGTGT
>JANOUN010000459.1:0-5389 GCA_031416875.1 Planctomycetota bacterium
GACGCCGGTGTCGATGTCGATGATGTCGAATGTAAAGATGGCAACGTGACGCTGTTTGCCCCGGCCAATGAGTTTTACAAAGCCAAGTCGGCGCTGCTGGAGGCGTTTCCCGAAATAGAGCTGCAGGTCCAGGAAATCACCTTCCACCCTCAGGCCGACAAGGAAATCAGCCCGGAAGATCTGCCCCTGTTTGAAAAGTTCATCAATCTGCTGCACGATTGCGATGATGTGCAGGACATTTACCACAACGCCGTTATGCCCAGCTAGTTTTTCGGTAGCGCCACATGAAATGCGGCTCCTCCGTTTTCCGGAGTTTCCTGTAGGATTAATCCGCCGTGCATACGGGCAATCTGCCATGCCAGACACAGTCCGAACCCCAGACCGCGACCGGCGGATCGACCGGAATAGAATGGGTTGAACAGATGCCGGCGCACGTCATCCGACACGATGCCGGGACCATCATCGACCACGGATAGCTCGACGGTATTGGGCAGATCGTCGCGGAGTGTGACCGAAACATTGCCGTCCTGATCGGCTCCGCGCAGGGATTCGATTGCGTTGCGAACAAGTTGTGCAATGAGCGTGCTCAATTGAGTCCGATCTGCGACGACCTCAATCACATCGGCGGTTGTGGCAAAGTGAATCTCGATGCCTGAGTCCGTTGCGGACTTGTGGAACGGCTCCAGCGTTTGCTGCACGACTTCGACCAGGTTGAGGTTTTTCTTCTGCGGTTGCGGCGGGCGCGCGAACAGCATCGAATTGCCGATCATATCGCGCACGCGCCAGGCCTGGGCTCCGATCGTTTCGAAGGCCTGTTTTCGATCGGTCGATGGTTCGCTTTTCATCAGGATCTGAGTCTGTCCCAGGATGCTGCCGAGCGGATTATTGATCTCATGTCCCGCTCCGGCAGCGAATTCGGCCATAGCTTCCAGCAAGTCGGCACGCGGCAGCAGAATGGCGCGATCATTCGCGCGGGACAGCAATTGGCGGCAAGTTGAAATCAGCGTCGCCTGAAGTGTCTCGTGGGAGGGTTCCACCACGTCCGGAAACTGCACAATCAAGGCGGCTGCCAGATCCGGCCACGGCAGCACCATCAAATGCAGGCCACCGATCAGTCCGGTTTCAGCAATCGCTTCGATGATGTCGCCCTGATCGAGCAGAATCGCAAAGGGCTGAGCCAGTACGATGTTGCTGAACTGAGGCCCATGTTCATCAACGGAACGGCAACACGAAACCTGCAGTTTTTCTGCACCGCTGGGACTGATGATTACTGCGGCTGATGCACCAGCCAGCCGAATCCAGGCTTCGACGACGAGAGACGACAGATCGTCCCAGCCGTATTCAGACACTTGCGCTTCCAGCAATCGGTGAAGAAACGGCCCGTCACCGATCTGTTCTTCCGTCGAAATGCTCACCTGTGTCGCTCCAACCGCGCCGCTGATCCTGTTGCTGCCCTCATTTTAATGTAATGCTCCCACGCCGATGGCGCAGGGGTATCCTCCACGCGGCCAAAAATGAGTCCGGCCAGCGGAGCGGTGTGAGCCCTCCGATACCTCGTTCTTGTACCGGCAAGCTGACGCATGCCGCTCACCAATTGTCTCACTCATGACCGCGAGGAGTATAAACGATTAAGCGGTCGCACAAGGCGACCGCTGATTCGTATCAATCTGCGACAACGACTATCTGGACTGCAGTTGCTCAATATCCAGCAGACGACAGATGTGATCGATCAGGGAATCGACTTCAAATGGCTTCTGAAGAAAATGATTGGCACCAGCCGACTTGAGTTCCTGAATCTTGTCCTGTTCGACCATGCCGCTGATGCAGATGATGCGAACGTCATCGAGTGCTGAATCGCCGCGCACGCGCTGGCAAACTTCTTTGCCATTGATGTCCGGAAGCATGACGTCCAGAACGATAATGTCCGGATGATATTCCTTAACCATCATGCCCGCGTCGAAACCATTGTTGGCGACGCGGACTTCAAATCGACCGTCAGCCTGCAATGCATCGGTAATCAACTCGACGAGTTCGTGGTCATCATCAACGATCAACGCCTTGCGTTTTCCACTCTCCAGAGCGTCGGTGGGAATGCCGTTCTCTTTCATGAACTTGTACAGAATGTCGCGCGGAATCCGGCGAAAGCGGGAACCCGGGACACGGAATCCTTTGAGCTGGCCGGAATCAAAGCAGCGAATAATCGTCTGCTGACTGACCTTGCAGATTTTGGCGGCTTCGCCGGTAGTGAACACTGTTTTCATGAGCACAATCCATTTGTTGGAAAAGCGATGAGCTGCAACTGAGCAGCATCCCACCGTCCGACAGCAACTGCCGGACGCCATCCCTGACGCTTCAGCGCCGAACACTGGCAACTTGTCTGTATTGATCCCGAAAACTGCAAAGCTCGCTCCCGGTTGTGCGAGCAACCATTGAGTGAACCAGAAACTGGCACGCTGAAAACCGCCGCCACAACTCTTCAATTCGCTTTCGAGTTGCAAGGGCTTCCCTGTTCGTGCCAACCCTCAACTCCACCGATTGTATCCAATTACCAAAGACCGTCAACTGTAGTTTTATTGCGCAGCTTGCCTGTTTTTACGCGGTCGCGGAGATTTCAGTGGTGAATCGGGAGGTTTCGGAAGTTTGAATCGCGGATTTTCGCCCAGAATCTTCTTGCATTTCTCCCAAACTACGTTCTTTTCGGTTCTGCCTATTCTACGTCACACGATGCGAACTTTACTGCTTTACCGCACTCGGTTGGCATTGACACGTTTAACCGCGTGCCCAGCGGGCCGCGCGAGCAGTGTCCCAGTGGCTGGATTTCCAAGCGCGGGGCGTTGCCCACGCGGTTAAACTTATGTGCTATCCTCAACCGCGTGAAGTATCATCGGATTCGGACTACATGAGCCGCGCGGCGCGACTGTCAGGGCCTCGGGGTTTTGGAAGGTTGCTCTACTGACCAGATGCGACAAACTTCGCCATTCTTCCTAAAGCCATTTTCCGTTATCGCGGTCGTTGAATAACGATGTTCACCGGTCTCTGCATGCACGAATTCAAGTAAAGGCTGCGTCGTGGCCGTAGCATCTGTCCGATCAGTCGCCAGAGCAAAAAAGACTGGCTCACTGCTCTCACCTGCGGAACTTTCTGTTGTCAGTTGCTGGTGTCCATTGACTTTCCGCGAGTACACAGGAATCGTCGCTGATGTCTTTCTGTCGAGCGCAAAGAATGCCACGCGATCTCGCGCCGGAACTGAATCCGCAGATGTTCGAATCTGAAGACCCTGAGCTTCGGCATTCGATTGGCCGGTGCGATAGACGGGAACCGGCAGTGCGAGGCGTTCGTCGGCCAGGTCCAGGCGGTACATAATCTGGTTGTAGTCGTATCGCGGCGTCTGTTCGGTGTTACCGGAAAACGTGTGAGTGTAGGTTCCTTCAAAGAAGATCACTCGACCATTTTCACGATCGAACATCGGATGTTGTTTGGGATTGTAGAAACTGTACTTGTCATGCGTTACAACCTTCCGAGCGTAATGCCACGGGCCTGTCGGCGTGTCAGCTTCCGCAAACCAGATTTCACCAAGCATCGATTCGCCCCAGACCTCCAGCATGATCATCACCCACCGCTGGCGATGTTCATTCCAGTACACGGATCCGCCGTGAGCGTTTAACGGCTTGCCGGAATCCACATCGACAAGCTGAAAATGTACGTCGTCGGGTTTCAAGTCTCCGGACTTCAACAGTCGTTCCTGAAGTTTACCGCGCACCGCCGGGACTCCGCGTTTCCAGCTGTATCTCGCGACTCCACTCTCGTCGCGGTCAATCACGGGGTTAGCCTCGGTGCTGTCCGACGTCAGACACGTGTACGATTCGTATTGAGTCAGATCCTGAAAATCATCCGGCGTGGCTCGGACGCGCAGCGTGGGAAACGGCTGAGGAAAATAGACGTATTCAACCCCCTGTTCGGTCACCTTGAACGGATGACCGTCCGGAAACAACGACGCGTCCAGTGGCAGCTTTTTCACCAGTTCGAATCTTTCCGCGTCGGCATCAAATTCCACCAGCCCACGTTCGTACGTTTCCATTGGAGGTTTGATTTTCACGTAGCTCGCAAACATTCGTTCGCGATTGTGTTCGCCCTTCAGCACCGTCAGACCACCAATCCATGTCGGGCCAGGGCCTGGCATGTCGGCAGTCGGCTTTGCATTTTCCGCCTCGTTGACAAAGTAGTTCAGATCAACACCCACGTCGGGTTGTAGTCCGTCGTTTTCGGGCAATTGCGAGGTTGCTCCAGGGACATCGAAGATCCCGAGCGGATGCGGCGGAAGATTTGTGTCACCCCAGAACCAATGAATCCGGCCATTGAAGACAGCATTCACGACGCTGTCCGACCCCAGCACGCCGGCGTTGAGCAGCGGTTGAGCCAGCGGAGGCTTGTCTCCGAGCAGCACGCTGTCGCGATAAATGCCACTGCCAGTGACTCGGTAAAGCCGTTCCGCGATGTTGATTCGTTTCAGTTTGAGGACGGCCTCGCCGCCGACGGTCACATCGAAAGCCCGACCGCGCGTTCCAAAACCGCCATCGGGTGACTCGTAGCCATGGTTGAATGATGATGGCGGCACGCGTTGGCGATTTACGATGCCGTAAAAGACTCGCCCGCAAGTTTCGCTTTGATTGAAGCGATATCAGCTGCTGAGCGACGATCGGCCGTCGCCTGGTTCTTGTAATCAAGGACAACGCTGACGGTGTACTTTGCCGCTACTCCCTGGCCTGTTCTAAATTGAACATCAGTCACATCATCAGCGTGCTGTGCGTCATTCAGAGAACCAACCAGTGTTTTCCATTTCTCAAGCGTCGCTGCGGAACGGCTGTCACGCGCCGTTTTGGACATTTTGCCTATTTCCTGTGTGATGCTTTTCGGAGTCCTCTCTGCAATTCTTTGCTGCTCACGAACCTCGCGTTGCACAGCTCGCTGCGCTTCCAAAGCCTGGGCTTCAGCATCTCTTTGAATTCGTTCCGCCGCCAGTCTGACCTGAGCTTCAGCGTAGAGCTGATTTTTCCCTTTTCCTTCGGTGATACTGCTAAACACCCAGTTCCAGCTTGCCCCATGTTGCCTGCTTATTCCAATTCGGGAGCTTATTGCTGAGGAATTGTTTCTCACCGACGGAAAGCAACCGTGGATATCCATTCTGGCCACCACTGTCTATAAACAAATAGTTTTTGGAATCCTGAATGTTCCACCCGGAGGTCCGGCCCAGGTCCATATCCAACTCCAGATGGACGTGCAGTTTTACACCCGCATGACTCGAACATGGAATTTCGATGAGAGGTTTGTATGCTGCTCCAGCCTTTGAGCGATTTCTTGTCGCTATGCCGGATCCGTCATCCAAGGAATA
>JANOUN010000460.1:0-2244 GCA_031416875.1 Planctomycetota bacterium
GCCGTTTACAGCCGCCACTGTGGAACGCATGTTGCACGAATTTGGTCAGGCATCTCATGCGATTCAGGATCTCTATACCCACACGAACTATATTGAGGAAATGAACGCCAGAATGGTGCCCGCACCGACGGTAGCTCACAATCACATTCAACCAGGGCAATCGCACGTTAGGTTGTAGAAAAAGCAGCCCAAATCCTGTCCAGCACCGTCTCATCCCATCCCGCGCGGAGGCGCTTGCCGCGAATGTTGTCTTTGACGGTCTTGTCTCGCTGCAAAATATTGAGCGCCATGCGACGAATTGACGCAGAAATTTCGGGAGCCGTTCCGCTGCGAATTCGGCTCGAGTCCTCTGCAAAAGTTACATCGAGAACATAGTGCTGACTGTTTTCTATGGCCCAGTGACCGCGAATGTGTTCAGCGAGAGTCCGCACTTTGGGTGCTTGACTGGTAATGAAAAATGATGTTTCCAGCTGTACCTTATCGTCAATGATTCGCTGACGAACAACCATGCCCACAGACTGCAGCCCTGGCCACCGCTTGAGTGATTTCCGGTCTTCGTCAGAAACTGCAATCACGTAGTATTCACGACGTTCGCGACGACCGTGAGACTTCTCGCAGGTGATCAGTCGTCGAAGCCCTTCCACACGGTAGTCTGATTCTCCGAATTCAATAAACTTGTTCAACAGGTAGTCATACAGAATCGGCTGATTCGCCTTCACGCTGAGAATGTAGTCGGCTTCGGCATCAATGATGGCCTTGGCCGTTTCTGTCTGACAGTGCATCGCATCCAGAGTGACAATCGTACCAGCCAATTCCAGTAGTTTTAACAGTACCGGAACAGCAGGAATCTCGTTCGACTTTGCATCGACCGACATTTGCCTGAGCACTGTTCGCGTTCCCACAGCGAAGGCCGTGATCGTATGAACTGCAGACTTTCCGGACGCCTTGTCGAAGGAACCTCGCAGCGTTTTCCCATCGATAGCGACTCCTTTATTGCGAAGATTGCCGGCGAACTCATCAGCCCAGCCATGCATTGCCGAGAGGAACTCTCCCGTGTCGAGTTTCGCAAAGACTCGCCCAAACGTGTCGTGACTCGGGATGCCGCTTTCCATGGGGATATACTGTTCGAACCAGTCGTATCTGGCGTCCACAAACCGCTCAACGTCGGCCCATCCGTTCGCCCCACACATGGTTGCGGTCAACGCCATGAAGATCATCTCATGAAGGTCGTGAGTTGGTCCTCGATCCGCTCGAGGGTCTGTAACTTTTTCAAAGTGTTTGTAAACAATACCAGCAGGCCCCGTGTGCATCGCGTCGCTCCTTCGTCGAAACTCAACTGTACAAAACTTGACTATTGACGAAGTGAAGTTCCTTGCAATGATTGGACCAAACACGCTGGCGACATGCGATTGCCCTGGGTTGTGATGGCAGCAATCCTGAGAGTCCCCACACGGACGGCAGATATGTGCCATCTCCCGGACGGAATTCTTCATGCACTACTCAGGCTTGGTGTACTGAGAACCGTCTGCGATCGTCGTTGCTGAGAGGGACATTCTTCGTCCCTGACGGGACTCTCGGATTCAAACTGGCGCAGACCCACCGTTAAAACGGTGGGCTATTAACGGGTGTCCCTGCCGGGACAAAGGCGGCTCACGCGACAGGAGTGCATACAGGCCAAAATCGCGGCACTTTCCAGTAAGATCTTCGATCCTCATGATATTCTTCACGCGGTTGGAATTGATGGATTGCTTCGGCGAGCGGGGGATGTCAATCCCCTGATTGACCATGTGGGCACCGCTGAAATCAGGGGACTCACGTCCCCCGCTCGCCGGTCGCAACCTCATTCCTTCCCGCCTGAAGTATACCTGCCGGAAATTCCAGCCGCTCCCCGATGAGTTCCCGCCGATGTTCATGATCGCATCCCGTGAGTGAATCCTTCCCACACAAATACGCTCGACGAACGCACCGATTCACGCAATGTACCACTTGAATCTAGCCCTCCGCTAGCACATCCCGCCGATTTGTGCGTGACATTTGACTGCCCTCAAAGAAACCGTGAACCAAGATTTGCTATCGACGACAACTCACATTCCTCAAACTATCCAAGATACTTATCCAGCTTTCAATCGACGCCCCCGTGATTGCCGACCCCCTCCACACAGAACGGGCGGCGGTGCATTGTGAGATGCACTCCCTATGTCCAACTCCGGCTCACCGAGGACCAAATATGGACCTTCCCGTCGG
>JANOUN010000461.1:0-3667 GCA_031416875.1 Planctomycetota bacterium
ACGGAGGTTTTGGTCACGGTCAGTCGAGTGCGCTGCAGACGGTTCCCCATGGAATCGGTACGACCGCTACAGCTTAACAGATCTCAGGTAAACACGGGGGTCTGGTCGACCTTGCCGGTTGGAGTTGACCTGACTGCGGATTCTGGTCGATGATGAATGTGGAAGGCGTCGGATCGCCTTCCACATTCATACGAGAAGCATTGAGGCTTAATCATGGTAAAAGTTGCCATCGGATCCACCGAAACTGCGGACGAACCGCGAAGCAGGAAGCCAAAGGCCGCAAAGAAATCCCGTTGGTTCCTTAAACTCTGCGTACTGCTGATGCTCGCCATCGTCGCGGCACCGAGTGTGCTGTCGCTCACTGGTACTCTGCCGACCGTGATGAAGAAGCTCAACCCGAAACTGGCCGACGCTGTTTCGTTCGGCAGTGTGAAGATGCATTGGTGGGCTCCGGTGGAAATCACCAGCCTCAAGGTATCAGACCTGAGTCTGCCGCGTCAGTCGGGTACGCCGGAATCGAACGCTCCGGTTTTGTGCGAAGTCGAACGCATCACCACGGTCGAACCACTCTGGCGCATTGCGTTGAACGCGGGCCGGGGCACCGGGATTATTGTCCAGTCGCCGCGTCTGACATTGATCGCTGACGACCACGGCACGAATCTTGATCGCACAGTGGCAGAACTTTTCGGCGAATCCACGGATTCAGGCAGCGATCGATTTCCATTTCGAGTCACAATCGAAAACGGTGCCGTGCAACTTCGATCGCGGCCGCCGGCCAATGTGCTTGAGTCAACACCCACGTCAGTCACGTCGGAACTGGACGCGGCGACGCATCCAAAGCCCACAATTGTATCTGAAGCATCGGCGATTGCTGAAGTCACCGATATCAATGGCGCGTTCTCCACCATGGACACTTCGCGCTGGCTTCCCGCCATGAAACTGTCGGCTTCAATCAGGCAGTCAAACAGTGCACATGTTGCAAAGCGCGCGGCAACTCGACCAACGCGGATTGCCGCTGGCCTGGACGAGTTGGTCAGTGATTTTCCGGATATTCCGCTCGAAGACCTTGTTGGTGCAGACCCATCCGGCGATGCGAATGCTGCGCGGATTCAGATTTACCTGCAACCTCGAGTTGACGAAAAAGGGCGGCAAGCCATCCAGATCGGTGCGCGAGACCTCGATCTGCGGCTGGTGCAGCCTTTCCTGTCGATGTTAGGCATCGATGGTTCCTGGCACGGAATCATTTCCGGCGGTCTCGATGCACGTCTGGCAGGCGCGGAACTGAAAGACGGGATCGTGGGAAAAATCATGCTGGCAGGCGACAATGTTCGCATTCGGCAGTCACAATGGGCTGCAGACGAATGGCTCCCGCTGGGAACTGTCAACGCGAACGGCGCCATCGCCGTCGCAGAAGACGGAATGTTGATCCAGGATCTGAGCATCACCACCGATGTTGCAGAAGTCACCGGCAGCGGAGAACTTCGCCACAATCGCCGGGCGACCTCAACCAACTCGGCTGAATCGCAGGAAATCGAACTGAAAGGAACGGTTGATCTGGCCAGAGTCGCGTCCTCATTGCGGCAAACACTGGCATTGTATGATGACGTGACAATTCAGGGCGGTAAGTTGACTTTTCAAGCCAACGGTTCGGCAAATGCTTCGCCTGCTGCCGATGGCAACACGGCGGTCGCCAGCCATTCGTCTCAGCAAGGGAGCTGGGGATTTATGGCACGTGCAGACGGGGTGCAGGCTGTCAGAGCCGGCAAGCCACTCAAGGTCGATTCGAACATGAAACTGGAAGCTGCTGGTCCGTTTGCAGACGGCGTTCCTGATCTGCATCACGCTCGTTTGACCGCGGACTTCGGCACGATCGACTGCGTGCCGGACGACGCGGCATGGAAAATCTCGGGCATTGTGCAGCCAGCGTCTCTGTGGCAGACGCTGCAGCAATTTGCTGACGTGGCTCAGCCTGGCATTCTCGGCGATGTGAATTTTCAAACGCATCTGGCGATGCAGACCGATGGCGTGCGACTCACCGATCTGCAGCTCAATTCGTCCGACGTCAAGGCCAGCAGTACCGCATTGACGATCATGCCATCAAACCCCGTCACATCGATGCTGGACGGCAATCTGCATGTGGAAGGTTCCGGAGCTGCTCTGCGCACACTGATGATGCCGTGGTTCGATGCATCGTTTCTGGCTGAACGGTCACAGGTCGTCGCCGATCTGACAGCCTCCCCAAAGCGTGAAATCCAGATGACCGTGCGGATTGCCCCGTCCGGAGTTGCCTCAATCCGGCACGGAAATGTGTTGTCAGTCTCGCAAACTCAAATGCAGAATTCGGCTCAGGCGCAGTATCGAAATCAAATGACATCAGCGTCCGCGTCAGTCTTTGTGATCGATGAAGCGGATGTGAACCTGAACATGACGGCGTCCGACAACGGCAGTCAGTTTGAGATCAACAACGGAACAATCAAACTGCCGGGGCTGAGTGCGCAGGTCACTGGAAGCGTATCAGTGCCGGACGACACCACGCTGGTTGATCTGACGGCGGATACCAGTTACGACCTTGACATACTGAGCCGTCGTCTGTTTGCCGCCGATTCCGGCCTCGTCTTTCATGGCCAGGGCCGAGATGTGTTCAAGCTCAAAGGGAATCCGTCGGAACTCAGCGGTGTCATCCAGCAGACTGCATCAAACGCCGCAGTCGCCAGCGCCAAAAATGCACTGGAAGGCTCGGGGGCTTTGAAGTGGGCGTCTGCAAATATCTGGGGATTGGAGGTCGGCGGCGCAGCGGCTCAGGCGACACTGGAAAACAGTTTGATCCGTACGACTCCGATCCAGTGTACGCTGAACGGTGGTCAGTTGAATGCCATGGCGGAGTATGACATTGCGTCGTCTCACTGGCAGTTGGGTTCCGGAAGCCGTGTAGAAAATGTCCGAGTCACTCCTGAACTTTGCCGCCAGTGGCTGGGATATGTCGCACCGATGATGGCTGATGCCGCCGACGTGAACGGCCAGTTGTCGATGCGAGTCGAACGGTTCCTCTGGGATCTGAACGCTCCGCAGAATTCGGACGTTTCCGGACAACTCACGATCCATCAGGCTCAGGCGACTCCCGGATCATCACTTGCGCCGCTGCTGCAGGCTGTCGATCTGCTTCGAAATCGGGATCAAACCAGCGGACTGTCGTCGAAATCATTGACTCTGCCCGAACAGACTGTGCCGGTTCAGGTACGTCAGGGTTATGTGATTCACGAAGGTCTCGTGATGGATCTGGCAGGATACCAGATGAAATCGTCAGGAGCGGTCGGTCTGAACGAACAGATTCAGATAACGCTCGAAGTGCCGCTCGAAAAAGCGACCTCCGGAACTAACGTACGCACGATCAAGGTTCCATTGCGTGGCTCTCTGAAGAGCCCGCAACCGGATATCTCGTCGCTGTTGCAAAATCTCGCCACGCAGCAGATTCAGGAGAAACTGGGCACGGACAAGCTTGAGAAGAAGCTCGGTGACGAAGTAGATAAGACACTCAACAACGGCCTGAATAAGCTGTTGAATCGATTCTGAACCGACTGTCTCATTTTGCCTGTAGTCCCGGATACGCCAAAATCGTGAGCCGCAGACCGTTAGCGGTCCGTTGATTCAATCGTAGGGTGCGTGAAGC
>JANOUN010000462.1:0-7014 GCA_031416875.1 Planctomycetota bacterium
GGTTAAACGATTGTGCCATCCTCAACCGCGTGACGTATCATAGTCGAATTCGTGAGAATTCAGATCGTCACAACGTTCTGGATGCTGCTGGGTCTCATTGAGACGCAGCCCGAACGGATTATCCTCGCGCTGTTCCCTGGATTCAAGTCGTTTCGAGAAATCAAAGTTCCTCAATTGCCAAACAGCATGGGGCCCAACTGGCCCAGATCCGTCAGCAGGCGATCGGGCTTCTTTGCAGGATCTTTCAGCACGGCGGCATCGACTTCCAATCCGGATTTTTCGGCGACAAGCAGTGCCGTCTTCATACCCACCGCCCTTGCTGGAACAAGGTCCGTCGTCAGGCGGCAACTGATATGCAGAATCTCCCGCGCTTCGACACCAAGCGTTCTCAGTCGATCAACAGCATACGTGTACAGGGACCGCGATGGTTTTTTAACGCCGACGTCGTGGGACAGAATAATGGTCTGCGGACGGAAAAGTTCATACAAGGGAGGCAGCGACGCCTGCATCGCCAGTGCATGCAGAGTCTGCACCAGCGTAAAGGACTGGCCGTTGGACAGAAATCCCTGCAGCACTTGATTGCCGGCAATGTCCGTCATGGCCTGCACGGCACCAGCGCGAGCTTCAGTCCCCTGCAGGCAACTATGGAAAAAATACGCGACTTTTTCACTGAACTCATCCAGAGTGCCGTACAAACCTTCATCGAACTGATACTCCTTTTCAAACAGTCGCATGATGATGCTGCCCCAGGTTTCCACCAGATTGACTTCCGTCACGTCGCCTCGCGCGGCCCCCTGCATCGACTGACGCTCAACGATGCTCTTGTAGAGCCCAATCATGGATTGCCACGGTGGCCCCGGTTTGCGGTACATGTGATTCCACATGTTGAATTCGTGAATTGTCTTGTCGAGTGCGATCTGCAGCCGAACTTCATCATCCGGAAACAAAGTGAAACGACCGTCGGAAACTCGCAACAGCGTTCCGTACACGTCCCACAGAACAGCGCGGATGTCCGGAAGATGTTTCATCGAGGGCGTCGCCGGCACAGCCTTCGGCGGAGGAACCTGCGGCCAGATGAGTCGGCGTTCGTCCAGGTGGTCAGCGTATTCGGCCAGAGACTGCGGCATGTGAGATTTGGGATAAGGATGGTCGTGACGGACAGTGAATGGTCGGCGGTTTATACAGTACGCTGCCTCGATTGTTTAGCCTCCGCGTCATAGGCGTGAGTGCAGCGAGATTCCTGTACCTTGGACATTCTTGTCCGAGTCTTGACCAGATCGTGTCCCACTGCCATGACGCCGGAGATGTGTGCCTTTCTGGTTCGGCGAAGATTCATGCCACCCGACGGACATGAATGTCCATCCTACGAGGGAATTTGCAACGCTGACGGCTGCTGCTGCGTCATGCAATGAAAGGCTCCCAGTCCCCAGATGAGGTCAATGGCATCCACACCGGCAATTGTTCGATCCGGATAACAATCCTGCAGCAACTGCAATGTCGCATCGTCCGCAGGATCGCCAAACGTCGGCACGATCACGGCGCCGTTGACGAGGTAATAATTGCAATAGCACGCAGGCAACCGACTGTCGTTCAGGAACTTTGGCTGCGGCATGATCAGTGGAATCGGTTGCAGAAATTCCCCGGCGCTGTTGCGGCCAGCAGCGACCGCTTCAAAATTTGCTCGCAGATCCGCCGCCTCCGGCGCGTCAGGATGATACGGGGCTGCCACGAGGACTCGACGTTCGTCCACGAATCTTGCCACTTGATCGATATGGCCGTCCGTGTCGTCACCGATGATACCATGCCCCGGAATCCAGACGATCTGGCTGGCCTGCAACCACTGTTTCAGCACTGCTTCCATGGATTCGCGTGTTGCTCCGGCATTGCGATTCGGATTCAGCAGGCAGCTCTCCGTCGTGAGAATCGTGCCGGCTCCGTTGCCTTCAATCGCACCACCCTCCAGAATCAGGTTGGGCCGCAGGCTGCGAATCTGCAGATGTTCACCAATGCGGCGAGCCGTCAGTTCGTCAAGATCCCATGGCGGATACTTGCCGCCCCAGGCGTTGTAATTCCAGTCGATAATCACACTTTTCCCGGCGGCTGTCGTGTCCTTGCGGCCTGTCAGGAAAATCGGTCCGTGGTCGCGGCACCACGAATCATTGACCGGGATGTCGATCAGTTCGGGAGTAAAACGGCTGCCGTGGCGGCTGCACGCGGCATCAATCAGCGGACGAGCTGATTCCGCGACACCGATACCACCTGCAAGAATCCGAACGGGTTCGAAGCGTGCAATCGCAGCAATGAATTCCGCAAAGGCCGCAGGAATCCGTTCAAAGATTCCCGGCCAGGTGTCCGGATTCACAGGCCATGCGACCCATGTCGCGTCGTGCTGTTCCCATTCCGCAGGCCAGCGATAGTCAGCGAGAGTCTTCATTCGGCCTTCATCTTTGCTTTCTCGGGCATTGTCTTCTCATCAGGCGACATTTCCTTCATCGGTTCGGCATCCTTCACTTCAGCTTCAGGATCCGACATCTCAGGCTCTTCGTCGGCCATATCCGGTTCGCCCCCACGCACCGACGTTTCTGGTTTCGTATCGTCCGCAGCGGGCTTTGTCTCGGTGGTCACCGTTTCACCTGAAACCGTCACATTGTAATCGCCATTGAAGCCAAGCGTCCCGTTTGCAAAAGTCCGACCCTGGATCTTGAAAGTCTGCACTGTCTTCGGGAGGCAGAAATACAACTGCCCCAGTTCATCTTCAGCGGCACAGGGAAAAATCGTGGAATCGGCGACAGCCTGGATCGCATAACTCAGCGATCGACAGGTTGCATTCAGAGCGAGTTTGTCGCGCACGGCCGCAGCGTCGATGGCGATTTGTTCGCCGTTGACTTTCAGTAGCTTATCTTTGGTATATTGCGTGACGGTGGCCTGCAATTCATCCAGGCGAAGCCGATTCAGGTGAGGTCCCTCTTTTCGCCGCCAGATCGCCAGTGGTTTTTCTGCCCGCGTATCGACCACGATCCACTGACTCTCCGGCTGCGACGCCAGCGTCACGAGAATACCGTCGTCGCTTGCCGAGAGACGGCAGGCCATCACCTGACTGGCGAGTGATTCGGGCTGTGTCGTGAGGGCTTCCTGCAGGGTCGTGCGGTCGTCTTCGTTGAGACTCATATCACTCCAGGGAATGACGGACTTCGGAAGAGTCAGTCCATCCAGCCTTCGACCTGCGAGGTCTCCCTGAAGTTTTGGCAGACTCCCCGTGAGGCTGTACGCAATGACTCCGAACAGAACCAGAAAACAAATCACCGGCACGCCGATCACCAGCGTTCGACTGGGCCGCCGCCGCCCACTTCTGCGCCGCGATTTGATCACTGATGTCGTCACAGGACGCACGGAAAACGGATCATCTGCCGCAGCGACATCGCCGTTCGGGAGGACTGGCAGCCCTCCCGGTGCCAACGGTTCCCCTTCCTGGAGGGACGCAGGCTGAGTTTGTACCACGGGCCGCTGTGGAATGGCCGGTTGATTGGGCAGCGGGACACTGGGAATCAACAGTTTCGTATCACACTTCGGGCACCGCCCCTGCTTCCCCGCATACGCATCCGGCACCCGAATCGTTGCCGTGCAATACGGACAGTTGAATTCAATGGCCATAACACAAGTCTCAACTCTTCCGAAGACTCAAGTCTTCCAGGTTTCAGGTGTTCCATATTCTGACTTTCGTTCAGAGTGGGAATAGTACTCCGCAACCTCCGGGTTTTCGAGTGCACCTCAAGATATGTCGCTCGTCTGCGTTCGACGATCGGCATCTGCCTGCTTTCAGCGATCATGTTTCCCGGAATTCATGATGGCCATCTGAAATCCGCATTGAGCGACCTGCAGCATCAAGGTCAGCTGACTGATCAGAAACTGACTGGAATCCTCGAACTGATCTCAAAAAAGAAATTGCTCAGCGTCATATCGGCGAATCTCAACAAAGAGCCGCCCGCGACAAAGCCTGGCAACTTCAACCAACCCGTCGCGAGGCGAACTTGACTGGCGGCAAGGAAGGTCAGTAAAAAAAGAGTAAAGACAGGGGACATTCTACTTTTCTGCCTTTGGCCTGCCTCTCGGGCGGAGAGAGGACTCCAGCCCGAGTTTTTTGGCCGTTACGGTCTGCCAGCGAGGATCACCAAACGGTGTGCCTCGAGCAATGCTGTGGCGCAGTGCCTTGAGTTCGGCCTCTGTTTGCACGGCGTTCACGAGGCGCGTCCATTGAGACGGTTTCGCGACCGGGCCGGCGAAAAGCAGGCCATCAGGACCGCTGCGGGCCGATGGCTTCAGGCTTGACCATTCCCAGTCCTGACTTCGCTCGACTATGTTGGCGCGCAGCGGATTGCGTTCGACATACCGCAACACGGTCAGGTAATGCTCATCCGACTGAACCGGAAAAGCCTTGAAGCGTCCCTGCCAGACGTGGCCGCTTCCCTTGTAGTGTCGATGATAGCGGCGGACATGAGCCGTCATCAGCCACTGCATCCAGCGACTGAGATCCCCGTCCTCATGCGGCCACAGCAGCAGATGAAAGTGATTCGTCATCAGACAAAACCCTGTCAGCCGCATCGGCACTTTCTCGTGAGCCTCGCGCATTAAACTGACAAACGCTGCAAAATCGTCGTCCTTATGAAATACGTCATTAAGGCTATTGCCCCGGTTGAGGACATGGTAAACAAACCCACCGCGAGATGCTCTGGATGTACGTGGCATCCCAACAGTCTAAGCACACGGTATGTGACTGTAAAGTACAATGTCCCCTTTTGCCCGCTCCATGTGTTCCAGTCGCACGATCCGTTGCTTCCTGAAGCTCGCGCGGCCATTGATCACATTGCTGAGTTCATGCGTTCGAGGCAGCTCGGTATCCTCCACTGAGTTCTGCAATTCACTATTTCTGGTTGGAAGAGCGCAGTCGACGATGATCTCCATTGAAGAGCAATTCAACGGAAAGCACACCATCAGCCGACGAACGCTGTTGCAGATCGGCGGGATTTCAGAACGGTGGCTTCCTCGGCCATCGGTGGGATCCCGAAGTCTTTCGATGCCCTTGCCTGCCAGTTCTTCCAGCGTTTTCTGGACTTCTGCGGGAGCAAGTCCCGGTTATGCAGGCGTTCTTAGGACCTGAAATTGATCTTGGCCTGATTTTCGGGATCACGGTAAACTGCGGTTTCCTTATTGCTCATACGGAAACCGGCACGATGTCGATGCGCAGGAAATGGATTTCGCTGATACTGCTGCTGGCGCTGACTCAAGTCGGCTGCGTGCATCGTCGCGTCACGATCAATTCCTATCCGTCCGGAGCGCTCGTCAAGGTTGATGGCCGGGATATTGGCTATACGCCAGCCTCATTCGACTACACATGGTACGGGACGCGCGAAGTGCAGTTGCTGCGAGACGGCTACGAAACGCACACAGAAATGGTGGAAATTCCGGCTCCGTGGTATCAGAAGTTTCCGCTGGATTTCGTGAGTGACAATTTTCTGGGGCGACACATCACCGATCATCGGCAGTTTTCATTTCAGCTGGAACCCAAGCGAACAGACTTGTCCAGCAGCGTCATGCAGCGTGCCGGTTCGCTTCGCAGTGAAGCTCTGCACGGCCAGTAGTGGTGTTTTCACGCGGGTGTCATCGCGTTCGATTGCGATCTCACCGAAATCCACGACCGCCCCTTTTCACCCTGAAAAACCAGGGACTGTTGCACTTTCGTCGTTCTCGGCGTAACCTCGTGTCGGTCCAGTGCCTGTTTTGAACGCTGGGTAATATGAGTGACGACCTGTTTGCAGATAAAAGAGGTGTGCTATGAAGATTTCGGGAACGCTGCTGGCCATGCTGGTTCTTTCCGGAGTTACGTGGGCTCAGGAAGAACTGACTGACGCCGACAAGCAATTGATTACAGCCATTCAGGCCGCTGGCGGGCAAGCTATGCCGCTGGCAAAAAACGATATTCGACTTTCCGTCGCCTTTCATCTTTCAGACAAAGAGATTACCGATGAAACTCTCGCGGTTGTGAAAGATGCCGCAAACATCTATTCGCTCAACCTGCGCGGGACAAAAATTACCGACGCTGGCCTGGCACAACTCACAGGACTCAAGGGACTCGCAAAACTTCATCTCGAAAAGACGGCCGTGACTGACGCTGGTTTGGCGCACTTGTCCGCTCTTCCGGCATTGGAGTATCTCAATGTGTATGAAACGAAAATCACCGACGCCGGGTTGACGCACCTCAACAATCTGAAAACCCTTCGCAAACTTTATGTCTGGCAGACGACCGTTTCAGAAGCTGGTGAAGAGACGCTCAAGGCCGCGATCCCGGAAATTGAAATCGTGCCGGACTTCAGGAAGGATCGCGAACGAGTCGTGGTTGAAGCCGTGCGTGCAGCGGAAGACGAAGCGAAGCACGTGGAAGAACTGGCTGCGATGATTGTGGCGCAAGGCACAACCATCACGGAAACAGCCGCAGCGTCTGAAGCTGCTGCGAAAGTTCAGGTTGATGCACAGGCCGCACTGGATACTGCCACAAAAGCCCTGGAAGCTGCGAATGCTGCGAAAGCGGCTGCAGACAAAGCTGTAGTCGATCTGAAAGCCGATCCAAATTCTCCGAAAGATGCCATCACCGCGGCTGAAACGGCTGCTGCGGAATCCCAGAAAACGGTTGAAGCAGCAACCGCTGCTGTTGAGCCATTGAAGAAGCCTGCGGAAGAAGCCAAGACAAAAGCCGACGAAGCGAAGAAGAAGGCCGACGAAGCCACAGCCAAGCTCGCTGAGCTGAAGACCAAGTCAGATGCCGCCATAGCAAAGGCAGCGGAATTGAAGACGAAAGCCGACGAACTGACGAAGAAGTAGTACCTCGTCAACGCTCGATCTTTGATGTAGGCCGGACCAAGCGCAGCGCAGTTCCGGCCATTGCCAGACACCAGCCGGGATTGCGCTGCGCGTGGTCCGGCCAACATCAAAGATCGAGCGGTTACGAGGTACGACTTCTTC
>JANOUN010000463.1:0-3168 GCA_031416875.1 Planctomycetota bacterium
TTCAGGCGAGTTTCGGCATCCACCAGAAACGAACCCGTCGTTACGATCTTCATGCCCGCATCCAATCCGGACAGCACCGGATAATACGTCACACCGTCGGCACCCATCATCTTCGGTCCAAGCTCGACGAGAACTCCGTCAAAGACACTCGGTTCCACTTCTCGATAGACAATCTTCTGACTGCCCGTATCGATCACAGAGCTTTGCGGCACAGCCAGCAACTCACCCTGCTTCAGCCGTTCGTTCTGTGTGTCATTCAGAGACGTCATGCCTGCCAGCAATGCCCACCGTTCCGGCGGGACTTGAATGACAACCGTAGCGGTACTGCCGGGGCTCAGTTTGTGGTGCGGGTTGTCAAGCTCGAAACGCACAGTGACAGTCCGAGTTTGCTGATCAACGTGTGGATACACAAACGTCAGCATCCCGTGAAACACTTCGTTCGGCAGCGCCTTTGTCCGGGCAATTACCGGCAGAGATTCAGCGGATGTGGTTCCGCTGGAATGCCTCAGACTTTCTGCAAGAAAGGGCAAGTCGTCCTGGTAGACCTGTGCCTGAATCCAGACGGTTTTCAGGTCGGCGACATCGAACAGCGGCATGCCTTCCTGGACATACTGACCCTCGCGAATGTACTTACGAATAATGTGCCCGCGAATCGGCGAACGGATCCTGATGTGCGTGTTGCTGACGCCGGATGTCAGGATTTCTTCGATTTGGTCATCGCTGATACCGAGCAATTGCAGCCGAGTCTTTGTGCTGGCCAGCAGCGATTCATTGCCAGCCTTATTCGCATCCAGAAGGCTCTTCATCGCAACGACCAGATCGGGACTGTAGACAGAGGCAAGGACATCGCCTTCATGCACCATGCGACCCGTCTCATTGACAACCAACTCGTCAATCCTGCCATTAAACCGCGCTGAGATGCTGCGCTGTCCGCGCTCGTTGAATTCCACATAACCGATCGATTCAATTTCTTTCGTGAGCGGCACGTATTGAACTTCCCATGTTTGCACACCCGCCAGAACAACCCGGTACGGCGACAGTTGCACACGGCTAACCACACCTGCTGGCAGCGCCTCAATCGAGCCGTCCCCTTTCTTTCGTTTTGAAAGCGGCATGAAGCAGATCGGACATTTTTCCCTCGGATTGTCGCGCACAATCGCGGGGTGCATGGGGCAGAACCATTCGACGCCGCTGCTTGAGGAATTGGGAGCCGCGGATGGTCGTGTGTATCTGTCGTAATACGCAAGCAACAGATCCCACTGCGTGATCATCAGTCCGATCAGCAGCAGGATGCCGATAAAACGGAGGCGTGCGAGCTTGACCAGGATGATAAAATCAAACCACCACCACCACTTTCGCCAGCCCTTCAGATGAGGTGGAGCCCGCAGGCCACCTTCGTCGCTGGTGAGCGATTCCGAATCGATGGCAGACTCATGATGCTGAACTCCGGACATTTTCGTACCTTTAAAAATCAGATCCGACGAGCGGCAGCCGGAACACAAGCCGGCTGAGGACATGGTGCTAACACAGACCCGCCAACCAGGTCCGGCTGCCGCATTTCGAATTCACCACAGACACTGTTCAGGCCATGCGTGCCTGGTCGTGGCGTCAAGTCGGGGTTTACTATTGTGGGGCAGGATTCCCGCCTGCCTGAATCACTGCAGTCATCACGAACGAAATCACTGCAGTCCACTGCTTCGGCAGGCTGGAAGTCTGCCCCACATTTTGGACTTTAATACGTGCTAGTAGTTCGACATCTTGAAACCGGCGTCGGCCATTGCGGTAATGAGCTTCACCGACGTCAATTCACCTTTGACGTCGAATCGAATTCCAACACCAGCTCTCGCCTTATAGACGGCGACCTGCTTTACGCCTTCGACTTTGCTCAGGGTTTCCTTGAGATCGTTCCAGGCAGCGTCATCGGAGTCTTTGATGTCGGCGACCGCCAGCGCGAGCCACCCGCTGTACTTCATGTCGCCACCCATCATGTGTGCCGTCGTGGCAATCTTTCCCGACAGTTGCTGTGCCGAGATAGTATGCTCATAGAACTCAATACGGGCGTTCTTTGTTTTCCAGTCCACATTCGCGGACTTCACTCCCTTGATACTTTGGAGGGATTCTTCAACCGTTTGAGCACAAGGTGGACAGTGCAGACCTGTGATCAAAAACGTCGATGTGACGAGTTCTGATTCCTGTTCCGCCTGCGGTTTCTGTTTGGCAACAGTCTCGTCCGCCTGAACGAAGCTCACTCCGATCAGTGTTATCACACAGCTCAGCAGGATTGTTTTCATGAAATGCCTTTGCGGGGAATTGGTGAGAAAAGGGAAATCCTCATGGCCTGAACAAGTTCAGACCATGAGGTGAGAATCAGACGAGCCTCAGCTGATCAGAAACCGCTGTAGCGGCGAGGGTCAGTCTTCGGCAGCAGATAGCTCGGTGTCTGCGAATGTGACGAACGGTTCGCCGGGCGCGATCGGTAAGCCGGAGCCGAGCCATTGAAGACGCCGCCAGTGAGTGGCACCGTCGGCTCATAAGAGAAACTGCGATAGGTTCCTGAATTGCCCTGTGCGCTGGCTGGTGGTGTCGCCACGGCATGATCCATATGCCCCGCTGCTGCAGGTGCAGGAGTAGCCATCGGCACTGAACGGGCTGGAGCCGAGCAACTTGGTGCCGCACAGCCTGGTCTCATGCCGCATCGATTGCGACCGCCAGCCTGAGCTGAATCGGTCATTGCAAAACTCAGAGTTACAGCAACCAAACTCATTGTGAAGAGATTATTCATGATCATGGTCCTTAGTGAATTGAACGTGGGCAATACGTGCGACGCCAAGCGGGAGCGCCAACAGGTCACTCCGGAACACCGGCATCGCGGATTCAAGAGGCCTATTCCAAGTCAATCACTACAGCGCCGTCAACGGAGCCCGAGTGACGCAGGGAATAAGCCAAGGTGCGTTGGCAAGGTAATCACAAGCGGCGTAGCAGGACCACACACACAGTCAACGAATGTCATCAGATGACATATCAACGGTGAGGTCAGACGGAACGGGGCGACGTGCCGTCATCAATACGCAGCGGAGCCCGACAACGAGCGGCTTAAATCAACAGGCTCTGCAGGACATAGAGCCGCACTCTGGGAGGACCGGAGTCAACCAGCGGGACAAACGCGAC
>JANOUN010000464.1:0-5962 GCA_031416875.1 Planctomycetota bacterium
CTGAAGAGCGACCTCCTGGAAGATCTGGTCAAAGCTGCGCTGCAGGAACGTACTGTAGATATTTACAATCGGCTTCATGCCTGACTTCGCCATACCTCCGGCAAACGCGACTGCGTGGCTCTCGCAGATCCCCGTGTCGAAAAAGCGATCGGGAAACTCATCCCGAATCCGTTCCAGCTTGTTCCCTGCACACATGGCGGCTGTCAATACGCAGACGCGCTCGTCTTCACCCATCGCATCGTAAATCGCATCTGACATGATCTCGGTGTATGAAATCTCGGACGACTTTTTGACCGGGACAATCTCATTGTCCGAATCGCGCTGGAATGGCGACGGAGTATGAAACTTCACCGGATCTTTGCAGGCCGGTTCGAAGCCATGACCTTTTTCGGTGAAAACATGCAGCAACACCGGACCCTTCACATCGCGGACAAGTTCCAGATACCGACGCAGTGATTTGATATCGTGACCATCGACCGGCCCGATGTAACGGAATCCCATTTCTTCGAACAGCATCCCGCCGTGGAGGAATGATTTCAATGCATCCTTAAAACCGCCCAGCATCTTCTCAGTGGATTCACCGACCAGCGGTACTTTATTCAACAGCCACGAGACATCTCGCTTCAACCCATTGTAAAATGGCGCGACTCTTGCCTTGTCCAGATAACTTGCCAGTCCGCCGACTCGGGGACAGATCCCCATCTTGTTATCGTTCAGAATCACCAGCAGATCTTTCTTGAGACCAGCGGCGTTGTTCATGGCTTCAAACACAATTCCCGAGGGCAGCGCGCCGTCGCCAATGACGGCTACAGATTTTCGACCGTCTTTGAAGAGCAGGTCGTCTGCGGCTTTCATGCCAAGCACCGTCGAGACGCTGCTGCCGGCGTGACCTGTGGCGAAGAGATCGTATTCACTTTCCGCGGGGTTTGGATATCCCATCAACCCGCCGCGCCGACGAATGCTTGAAAACTGATCAAACCGTCCGGTGATCAGTTTGTGAGGATAAATCTGATGGCCTGTGTCCCAGATGAGGCGATCTTTGGAAAAATCAAAAGTCAGATGCAGCGCAATGCAAAGTTCGACCACGCCGAGATTGCTGGCAAAGTGCGCCGCGCGGTCGGAGACAATGGTGAGCAATGCTTCACGAATCTCATCCGACAACTGGATAAGGTCCGTTTCGTTCAGTGGGCTCAGGTCTTTCGGGGATCGGATGCCGCGGAGGATTTCAAATGACATTCTTGTCTTACCTTAGTGATCTCGTTCCACAATAAATCGGGCCAGTTCCCTCAGCCATCGGCTGCGATCACCGAGGACGGCCACCGCATCACATGCTTCCTGCACCAGTTGTTCAGCCTTCCTGCGGCTGCTTTCAATTCCCAGCAATCCCGGATAAGTAAGCTTTCCAAGATCGGCATCACGGCCTGGTTTCTTGCCAAGCCTGGTTTGATCACCGGTCACATCCAGCAGATCGTCAGCAATTTGAAACGCTAATCCGATGCAATGACCGAAGTGTCGAAGGCGATTTCTGCTGTCTGAATCAGCTGACGCGGTCGCGGCACCCAATTCCAGAGCCCCTGCGATAAGCGCCCCGGTCTTCATTTTATGGATTCGAGTGAGTTCTACTACGCGAGTCTCTGCCGTTCGGTTGGGATCGTTCTGACCAATTTCAGGGTTTGAGGACGAAGTCTGAACCCGAACTCCGGCAGAATCCACCAGTTCCACATCGTTCCAAACCGCGGTCTCCCCGGAATCGCAACCATGATTCGTTTTGTTCTGCACTTGCATTTCAGCATTCCTGGCGTTCACAAACGCACCGCGTTCCGCCTCCAGATCCAGCACCTGGCCACCGACCATCCCTGAGCCGCCAGCGGCTGAAGCCAGAATTCGCGTGAGTTCGGCGATCTGCAGGCCGCTGATTATTCCGGACCTGGTGCCTGGCGACGCAACGGTTTCAAACGCCAGTGTCAGCAGACAGTCGCCCGCCAGAATTGCCAAAGCCTCACCGAAGACTTTGTGGCTCGTCAGTCGGCCGCGGCGAAAGTCGTCATCATCCATCGATGGCAGATCGTCATGAATGAGCGAATACGTGTGAATCATTTCGATCGCGCACGCCGCCGGAAGCGCGTCTTCCTGCCTGCCGCCACACACCTCATTCGCCAACAACACCAACACCGGCCGCAACCGCTTGCCGCCAGCCATCAGGCTGTATTCGACCGCAGCCTTCAGACTGTTCGGCCACGCAGCACGATCCAGCGTATCGACCAGCGCAGCCTCAATGACGGTTCGCAGTTCTTCGAGATGAACATTGAAGGCCGAGTTGGTCATGGAGAGCCTTGGAGTGTCAGGATTTTTCACGGCGGGCCCGTCCCGCTCACTCAAACGCAGGCAGCATAACGGTTTGCTGTCCATCTGCGAAAGCATCGCGCGACGGTGAGAAGTCGTTGTCGGTGTCCTGACCGACTCAAAGCTGCCATCGTCCGCTTTCCGGCAGAATCTGCACTCATTTTGTAAGGGGCCAATGTCGGTCGGGAACAAACGGGCGAGGCAAAATGCGACCGGTCGCAGGGATGATCCAGTTGGGCTGCGAGATCGCGGGATCTTCCTGAATCACGGAATTACTAGTCCTGTCGGCTAATGCTGGGACGGGGATAATTCCGGGCCTATATTCCCGTGGCCAATGTCAATCCTGCTTTGCATGCCGCAAGATACTCGGGGATGAACAGTCGTTCCTTCACCGTGTGAATTTCGTGTTGACCACAGCCCATGGTCACCGCCGGGTAGCCGTGGAGTGCCATCCAGTTCGCGTCAAGGCCACCGTCGCAGACCTGGGGAACGGGGTTCAGACCGACGGATCTGGACGCCGACTCTGCGACCAGCACGCATTCGCTGTGATCGTCGATCCGGAACGCTTCGTATCGGACGTCTTCTTCGAATTTCAAAGTGCCGCATTGACCATCGGCGTTCGAGACGCTTTTGACAGCGCTCTCAAAGGCATCTCGCCAGGCGGCGACGATTTGTTGTCGGAACTGACTGTCGTGGCTGCGCGCTTCCGCCTGAATTGTCACCAGCGGCATCACAACATTGGTTGCATCGCCGCCCTGAATGATGCCGAGATTACTCGAACCGCGACTCTTTCCTTTGCGGACAAGTCCATGCCATCCGGTTTTCTGCAGCTGCGCCATTGCGATCGATGCGACTACCGCTGCGTTGACTCCGTCCTGGGGATGAGCACCAGCGTGACTGGCAATGCCCTCGATGCGAATCGACAGATTGTTCGCGCCAACGGCTCCGGTGATCAGACTGTTGGGATCCCGCCCGTCCCAGTTGAAGCACAACTTTGGCTTCCCAAGTTTGCCAGCGTTCAGATACCGAGCGCCTCGCAGTCCGATTTCTTCCTGCACCGTAAACAGCAGCGTCAGTGGCGGATAGTCGAGATTCTGACTGAGCGTTTCCAGGATCGCCGTGAGAACCACTGCACAGCCCGCGCGATTGTCACCCCCGAGCGCGGTGTCCTTTGACTTCGGTCGAATCCAGTCTCCTTCACGCACCGGCTGACACCCGGCACACAATGGCACCGTGTCCATATGCGCCATCAACAGTCGACGAGGGCCTTTGACTGTTCCTTTGAGCTTCACAATCAGATTGCCCGTCGTGCCGCCTGCGGGACTTTTCTTATGAGCCGTGTCGCTCGAAATCGCCGATGCCGGAACTCCGGCATTTTTCAGGGCTTTTTGAAGCCATCCCGAAACATCCTGCTCCCGGCAACTGCCTCCGGAAATCGCAATCAGATCCATCACACGGCGGATGGCTTTGTCTTCGTTCAGTTGAATCACCGTCTTGTCTCGCTGTGGGTTTCAGGAACCGCAGTCAAACTCGCAAATCGGGTCGTAAAACCCGTGCAGAATTGGAATTGTGACAGACTTGCAGGGAATGTCACCCGACTCGCACATCGTTCACAAAGTAGTGCCTTGTCAAGACTTGATTTTGAGGTAGGCCGGACCAAGCGGAGCGTAGTTCCGGCACTTGGCCGATCTGCCGGAACGGCGCTTCGCTTGGTCCGGCCTACAGATTCAACCCTAATTTGTTGTCTTGACAAGTCAGGACATCGACCGCAAAAGCTTGCCCTGATCCAACCGTGCATCCCGCCACCACAACCACGCGAACAGTAAGACCAAAACTGCAGCCGTCCATTGGTAGGCCGTCAGACCAAATACATCGCGAGCCTCCGGGCGCACGTATTCGCTCAGAAATCGATAGACGCAGTAGCTGATAAAGTACAGTTTAATCAGCTGATTCCTGAACAGGCCGCGCTTCTGCAGCGCCGTGAGCACAATCGCCGCCGTCAGGTGAAACATGAATTCATACAGTTGAGTCGGATGGCGTGGCAGGTGATCCACGGCTGGAAAGATCAGAGCCCACGGCACAGTCGTCGGCGTTCCGTAGCAGCAGCCGCCAGCCAAACACGACAAGCGACCGACAGCAATTGAACCGGCAACAGGTACGGCAAATGAATCACCCGTCTTGACGTGGATGCCAAGTTGCCCCTTCACCAGTTCAACGCCAAAATATCCGCCCACCAGTCCGAAGAGAATCGTCTTGCCTGAGATGAAGAACGCTGAACCGTCTCGCAACCCGCCCGGGTCCAGCAAAACAAACGGCAGTTTCGCCATCACCATCGCACCAATGAATGCACCGAGTCCAATCCAGAGGCGTTCTAACGGACTCAGCCGAGGATCCGGCTTCTGTAGCCCCTTCAGCCAGACACCCGTTGCGAGGGCTGACAACATCAGCAACGGGTAGAACAGAATAGCCCATTCCGGAACGGTCATGGCACTGCTTCCTCAGTTTGACTTTCGTTTACGCAGCCATCGCAGTCAGGAGTCAATTGATAACTTCGAAACAATAGTCCGTGGCCTGCCTGCGACGATTCGCGTCCATTCGCGGTTGAATGGTGTTTGGCGATGGAGTCGCCAACTCGACTCAGAGAGTCAAGCTACGGAAAAGGCCCGGCATCTTTCAATGCCGGGCCTGGTATAGATTTGCTGAATACGAGCGGACGCTGCCGGACTACAAAGTCCAGCCTTCGCGGTATTCGCGCTGAACATACTGATTCAGGTCTGGCAGGTTCGTGCTGACGAGATTCTTTGCGTCCCACTCGATTCGCTGGCCTTCGCCAGCTCGCACAGCAAGGTTGCCGACGAGGATGGTTTCAGTCAGGCGACCTGCGTAGCCGAAGTTCGACATGGTTCCTGGCTCGTATTCGCCTCGGCAGCTTTGGACAAATTCCCATTTCTGTCGTTCGTCCGTACCGCCTTTAAATGGAATTCGAGGCAGCGATTGTGCAGGCTTTTTGAAGTCCTTGAAATCAGGTTCCGGCAGCAATGTGTACTGTGCCCCGTAATCATTTTCGGACAACAACATGCCCTTACTGCCGACAACCAGTGCCGCACTGGTATACTTGCCACCCTTTTTCTGTTCGTCGATTCGCTTGCGAAATCCTTCTGGCAGATGCGCGATCAGTTCGTCGGATGGGAGATTGCCGCCGTCGTACCAGTAGAACTTGCAGGCCACTTTTCCATTGCGTTCAGGGAATTCGAACATCAGCGTGGACGAACCAGGGTAGGTTTCGTTCTCGAAGATGCCTGGATTCTTGACGGCGGTGACGGCGATCGGATCCCACAGCTCAAGTGCCATGACCGGCATGTTGGTTGTATGGCAGGCCATGTCGCCCAGCGCGCCGGTGCCAAAGTCAGCCCAGCCGCGCCATTTGAATGAATGATAGATGCCTTCCTTATACGGACGCATGGCGGCAGGTCCGATCCATGAATCCCAGTCCAGGTAATCCGGAACCGGATCTTCACCGGGTGGGCGACCGATGCCCTGCGGCCAGATCAGACGGTTGGTCCAGACATGAATTTCTGCCACGTCGCCGATCGCGCCGGATCGAATGACTTCGACAGCC
>JANOUN010000465.1:0-2703 GCA_031416875.1 Planctomycetota bacterium
CTTCCGTCTTCGGCAATATGTAGGCAGACAGAATTCGTGAGCCGTCGTGCAGGGATTCGCCGTTGAGTCGCTACCCTGAAACTGCTCCGGTGCTGCATAGCCTAATGTGCCGTACTGCTGAAAGGTCTTTTGTGTCATGACCGATGCACAGTTCTTTGAAATTCCAAAGTCAGCAAGTTTCCAAACATTGCCGATCAGCAGAACATTACGCGGTTTCAGGTCACGATGGACAATGTCGTGGTCGTGAAGTTCCTTCAACGCTGTCGCAATGCCAACGGCAATGTCTCGAGCTGCGACCACCTGCAATCCACGCCCCTTGCCAACCGTTTCTACATGTTGCCTCAGATCGCCGCCATCAGCAAATTGAGTCACCAATGCAATGTATTCGCCGTCTCGGATGAAATCGAGCACCTGCATCACATGCTGCGTCTTCATTCGCATCAGCCGCTCGTAGATGCGTACTTCACATTCGAGCGCCTTTTTGTCGGCCGAATTGCTGCGGACACGCTTCAGGAAGACAATTTCTCCCGATTCCCTGTTACGAGCCCTGTATGCCTCTGCCATCCCTCCGGTGTCAAAACTCTGCAGAAGATCGTAGGAATGAAAACTTTCGATTGAGTTGTTGGTTGTCGAATCACCCGAACGTGATGCCGCTACTGGCGAATCACTCGCACCCTTAGTCGCAACGTCGCGAATCTCAGGACAAACCGCGGAATATTCCGTTCCCGTTTCCTTATCGATGAAGGTAAGGTCTGTGTTCGCAAATTCTGTAGGGTTGATTCTCTTCAACTGCTCCTTTACGCGTCGACGCATTTCCAAGGCGAACGTCAGGTATTCCGCGAGTTCTTCCTTTGAGACTTCACCATCGGGATGAATCAGTTTTATCAACCCTGACACCGTTCGCATCACCGCCTTTCGGTCGCGGTGCCCTAGTTGCTTGCCAAAGTCAAAATACCGTTCATGGCTGTCAGTAAAGTTGAGCGGTCGCAACTGATTGTGGAAAATCTCAGCGATGTAGTCGGCAATAAATCCGAGATGTCTCGTGAAAAGATTCGGAGTCAGTTTCGGCATTTCCCAACCTGGCAGATATGCGTGCCAGCGGTCATGGAAGGCATCGTCGTCACGAATCGTTTCTGGCAACGGCTTAAACAAGTGAGATGCTTCAATCAGGGTTTCAATGTCACCGTGAGTGTTGCCATTGAAGACAATTCCGGCCTCGGCTGAGATTGTCCCTTTGTCGTCCCCGCGAGAAAATGATCCCTGCTCCCTCTGGTTCTACGTTGAATGATTCGGTGTGTTTGAATACGACTTTTCCACCGGACGGATCCTTGATCTTTACAAGCACACGGCGAGAAAGCAGATTGATATCGGAATTGAACAACTGACCGGTTGCCGCCGCCTGCACCTGAATGCGTGGTGATTCGCTGGTGATGTTGGCAACAGGTTTCAGGACCACATTCACTTTACGCGCTTTGGACGGCCAGGACGCCACGATCACAGGAATCACAAGTTCCTGCAGAGTTGCGCCGCCGTGGAAGAAGCCAAGAGCCCCGTAAGTGCGAAATGCATTGGTGCTTCGTGGGACTACGACTTCCAGATTTGATTGCGGAACTTTCAAACGAACAGCACTGGGGTGCGAAAGGTCGTGCCCGACCATCGCTCGGCGATGCTTCCACAAAACCTTACCAGTTGGCTGCTCATCTTCGATCTCATGATCATCAGGCTGCCAGTGAAAGAAACCATGATCGGAAACAATGATCACTCGATGATATCCAGCATCACGCAGTTTACGGACGGCTTGCACATACCTTCGCAAATGATCATCCGCACCGGTCAGTTTGAGTTGACCGTCGTGGCTGTCAAATTCATCTCCATGAACGGCAATCAGCTTTCGGCTGCGTCCTGATTTCTTGAGGCTGTCACCATCCAGCACCTCGTCCATTTCAAGCCAATCCTTAACATCAAAGGTCTGCTTGAGCCACTTGCGACGCTGTTCAGCCCATTTTAAGTCGCCATCAAAACCATCCGCGGTGACCTCGAAGGTCTTATTGTCAGCCGCAAGGTCAACGTGCAGCTGTTCTCGCTTGATGGGAAGTGCGAATGGCATCCCCAATGCTGTAATGCTGGGAATGGGTGCGATCGCGGCCTGGACGTTTGCCCGTTGAGCAGGCTCGACTTGATTCAGGAGTCCAGCCAAACGCCAACCGAGATCGAGGCGACATGCATCAAGAAAAATGATCGCTGTCGCAGTGGTCTGTGACTCCAACTCCGCCAACGCGATTTCTCCGGCGGTTGGCAGCGAAAACAATTTCGCGGGAGCCTTCGATAGCAGTTCTGAAAACTCTCGGCCAATTCGATCCATCGTTCGCAGGTAACCGCGTCTCAGCCGTGCCCGGATTCGGTGCAACTGCTTTGGAAGATCTGCCGATTCTTTGAAAAGCAGTTCACCGGCCTGGTCGAGTTGCCATCCACGTGTGGTGTACCAATCGATCGCATCGGAAAGTTTTTTCCATGCGTCTTCACTATTGCGATTCTCAACCAGAAGGGCTGCCACGCCTGACAGCTCACTCAAGAATCGCCAACCAATTCGATCCGTTGCATCCTTACCCCAAAATCCGTTTTCGCGATCTCGATAGAATTGGCCACTTCGCTCCAATTCCGCAGCCAGCACATCGACTTCTTCCAGGCGATCAAGTCGGTCTG
>JANOUN010000466.1:0-2412 GCA_031416875.1 Planctomycetota bacterium
CGAAGAGCATCCGCTAGTTGCTGCCAGTCGTCCAGCCGAAAGCCGAATTCGAGGAAGAAATTCGCCTTGCTTGCACCATAGCGGTGAGCGGGGTTGAGCAGGGAGTCGGTGATCTTTTCCTGCTCGACCACCGCCTGTTCGCCGTTTGGAAGTTTCATGTCAGCAGTCCTCGTTCCGCATCGCGGTATGCGTTTTGGGCAGCGATTTTGGCGGGGTCGGGGACCAGCGGGAAGGTTTCGAGCACATGGGCAAACTCTGATTTTGTGAGTCCGTAAAGATGTGCAATGAGTCCGTCGAGTTTTGCCCGTAACTGGGCTCGCTTTGCCGGGTCGGTCACGCCGGACTTGTGGCTCTTGATTTGCGCGACTCCTGCTGCAGCTTCCGCGATGCGGGGCGAAGTCGCGCAGAAGCCATTAGACCACCGGGGCGGGCCCTTGTCATTACCCACATTTTAGTGACCGGAACCGGATCGCAAGTTCAGCGCCCTGGACCAACGTGTTAAGTTTTTCCCAGCCGCGCCAGATGGTGATCCAGCCAGGCTCACCGTCGGATTTGCGACCGAGGAATCCGCCCAGTTTGGCCACTTCTCGATAGAATTCGTAGACCGTCAGATCATGAACCCGACGCAGTTTCTTCCGAACAGCCTTCAGCATCTGCAGCCACAGCACCGGCACCACTGTTCGGGCCAACCGGTCTGGTTCCGATTTAGCCAGCGTTTTCAGCTTCAACAGACGTACGGCGACTACCGACATCATCGCAACCATCGGCTCCAGCCGCGTCGTGTCTTTCATTTGACGTTTCTTCACGCTGGTGCCGCTCTTGAATGCCTTGTGAAATTCTTCCACGAGCCAACGCGCTTCGTAGTATTCAATTACCAGCCAGACCTGCTCAAAGGTATCGACTGGAAGCGATGTGTACAGCACCCACTCGATCGGTTCGACACCGTCGGGCGTGTCGACTTCGCGAACGCGCACAATGTTGACCGCGATTGGTTGCGCGCCCAGCGACTTCAGCCACGGACTCTTGTGTTTTGGAAGCGGCATGAATGCGCTGCCGCAGGACACTTCGATCTTTGCCGTGCGTGCCGGCTGACCCGGGCGGGCTCGCAATTGAAGTTCGTAAGTGCCGCGCAGTTCCAGCTGATCCAGAAGTTGCGACAATGGAAGCGACTCGCCGTCCGTCGTCACGAGACCACGAGACAGATCCCGTGCCCGAATCACCCACTGGCTTTTCTGCTGCTGGAGATGGCAGAATACTTCGAAGTTGTCGGCCCCCCGATCGCATACATAAACAAATTCCACGCCTTCCGCTGGAGGACCGATGTCATCGATCACACGGCCCCAGAGGTCCGATTCCCGCTCCCTGGCCAGACTTTGCGTACGCGTTTCTTTCCGCTTCGAATACGCCTCTTCCGGACGGTAATGAACGGCTTGTCCGGCAAGACCATGAATCGCTTTCGTCGCCGCATCCACCATGAGTGCATTGTGCAGCAGAAATCCGCGTCCGGAGCCGTTTCCAGTCGGTCGGGCTCCCTCGATCTGACGCTGGCAGCCGAAGTCCAGTTCTGTGGTGTCGCAGATGACAAGCGTTCGTCCTTTGGCCAGACTGCGCGTGTGCATCCAGTGCGGTGTGGCAACGTTCGAGAATGTGACGTCGTCCGCATCGAACAGCCGGTACACGGCCTTGAGATCTCCCCATGTGTCCATCTGATTGGGAAAGCTGGCCGAAGGGTTGACGGCAACCTTTTTCGCGATGCTCACCAGCCGCTTTGTTCTCCGCTTATCTCCCAAGTCACACGCTCCGAACATTTCATTCGCCCAAGTATTGGTATCACTCAAAGACATGCCACGCACCTCCGTGCAAAACCGCAATTGCGCCGCGATTGCTGTCCTGGCAAGTCGACGAAGTCAGGCCCGTCCTCCTGGATCGGATTGGCCCATTATACACCTGTAAAACTTACAAAATCACAACGTCATACCAATCAACAACATACAGCAAGTCCACCCCAAAAACTCAGCCCGAAATGCGGGTAATGACAAGGGTTCACCCCGGTGGTTCAACGGCTTTTGCACTACTCTTCATGTCACGCAAATGCGAATCCCCGCCGGCGGAGCGGCGGGCCAACAGTAAGTCGCATCAACTATCAATACCCTTCCGCAATCCACGTCTTCGTGCTCAGAACTTCGCCGGTCGCTTCGGACGTGACCGTCGTCTTCCACTGCAGCACACCGAACGGCAGTTGGTCGCAGAACATTACATCGCAGCGGTGCCAGCAATTGCCGAAGACCCGGTCATTGATCAGCACACGATCGGCCCCACGTTCGACTTTCCACGCTCTTGTGGCATCTGATTTGGAGGGGACCCATGCAGTTCCGGCAGGTTTGAATTGTGGAACGAGGTAACCACGCCTTC
>JANOUN010000467.1:0-3913 GCA_031416875.1 Planctomycetota bacterium
AGCGTTTACCCCGTCAGCAGCGTTGGCCGAATGACTTCTTTGCGAAACTGGGTCTCTACAGTCTGCGCGAGGCCCACTTTCGTTTCGCTCAATCCGTTCACGGCAACTACTAACTGGAGAGCCGTGTGCGGGAAAACCGCCCGCACGGTTCGGAGGGAGGGGGAGCTGAATTCGTTCAGCCCTCCCTACCCCTATCATCTTGCCGTCCCAATGGGACTGAATCGCATTCACTCAGCGAAATCTGATGAACACTGGAATCGACCGGGAATTGACTCCAGGAGAAATACAAATCGCATCCCCTGAGACTTTCATGGACGATAGCTTGCGAAATGCAGACATTGTCCACGCCCTTGCTACTTCAGGGCACTGGAGTCAATAACCTCACCACCATCGATTGAGAACAAATTCATTAGTGTGGTGGCATCAATGTCTCGAGACAGGAATCGAACTGAGCCGTCGGCAAAGCTGGTCCAGAAGCCTTTTGTTTCCGGCCCGATCATCGATCCGATCGGATCTTTTTCGTCGATCACCAGATCATCCGGCTTTGTCCAGATGACGGCGTGCGATTCGTCAGCCTGCACCAGCCAAATCGTGTTGCTCGTGCCATCCACGATATTCTGCATGCTGACTGCCGGTCCAACGCGGCCCATTGTGCTGCGTTTCGTCAATGGAGCCACAAAGCGAGTTGTGCCGGGCTTCGCGTTATCTCCGGCGGATCGAAAAACGGCAGGCATCTTTTCAATCAGCTTTTGATTGTGTTCACTGTCCCACGGCTCATCCTGATGAAACTCCTGATACAGGGCATACTGTTCGAGATATGGCAGCACCATCACGCGCCAGCTCAGAAGCCGTTTGCCCTGCTGATCGACCAAAGACTGCGCCGGAAATGCGTTCCAGACATCATGGAAGTTGTGCATCGCCAGAGCCAGTTCCTTCATTGAGTTGGCGGTATCGCCGGCCGGCTTGGCCCCCAGCAGCAGTCGGAGCGTTTCCAGCTTTTGGAACGTGTCTTCAACGGATGTCGTCGTCAACTGGACGGATTTCTCTACAGCGGTCACCTTCAATGGAGTTGCGTCAATCTCTGGTTGCGAGCTGCTGAGCTTGTTAACGGATTCCACGAATTGATTCGCCGCGTCCGCAGACTTCATTTCAATTCGGAGCCGACCGGAAGTTGGAGGGAGTTCTGCCGATAGCGCGACCCATTGAATGGACGATACGTGCGCTGCCATTTCCACGGCGATTTTCGTGTAGGCTTCACCTTGAGTGCTCGCAAATGCCAGCATCATGCCAGCCAGATTGGCGGCAAGATTATCAGGACCAGCCAGCACAATTCCATGTGGCCCGTCAATCGCAGCCATTGCATCCAAAACCTGAGGCACGACATCGCCTGTCTTGTCTCGCAGATGGCTGACCGCCTGCTTTGTCGTCCCGATCAGAAAATCGCCGTCTTCTTCAAACACGGGAGCCGTCAGGACGCCGGGACTGATGGCCTTGAGCAGTACTGCGACGGCCTTTGGATTGGGAGTTGGAATGACGATCGACTCAGGACCTTTCATCAGTCCGGCAAGATCGGTGATCCAGTAGATTCGGTTCACTTTCAATTGCACCAGTGCGTCGCGCGTGGCTTTGACTTCTGCCATGTTGGACTCCGGTGGTTGCCCAAGTTTCTCCTGAAATGCAGAAAACTGCTGCAGATCGAATTTTGAAATATCAATCCATCCGACAACGACCGTTTGCGAATCAAGATATTTCTCGATGGTCTGATTCTTTGCGGACTCCTGCGCATGTGCGTCTGGAATTGTCCGGCAACAGATCGCCATTGTGGCGATCAACAAACGAAATACAGAGTGGTTCATTGGGTTCTCCTCGAAGTGAATTGTGCGGATGAATGTTTCGTTAACTGGACGGCGTCTAAGCCGCATTGGCGTGGACTTAAGAATTGAACTGTGAGCGGCACGGCGCTAGCGGTCTGTTGATTCAGCGATTCATGTACGGTGTGTGCAGCGCTAGCGAAACACACCAGTTTCTCACGCTTTCTCAAAATGGTGCGTTGCGCTCCGCTTCACGCACCCTACGATTAAATCAACAGCCCGCTAGCCGCCGGTCTTGTTAGTGTTTTCTGAAACAGTTACTGGTGGCTAGCGCCGTGCCGCTCACTATACTCAACATGGCTACGGATGAGAGGTTTATCGTTTAACGACAAGCCGCAGGCGTCGGCGACTTGTTGAGGACGCTGTCGCCTGCGGCTCGCCGTTAAACGAGTCATTGGCGACCGCGTGCGGTATAAGTCCACGCCATTGGAGGCGAAGCCGGTTGAGGACGCCCGACAGGGACCTCCCGCTGCAGAGCATCGGGGCACGATCTTTACTGGCCGATCTGAACACGATACTCCCTATGCACTTCGGCCGTCGCCGGGACTTCACCTGTGAGGATCACGATGGTTCGCCCATCGATCGATTCAACACGGTAACCAAATTGTTTTCCCGTGTACGGATCCGGCATGGCAGGAACCGGATCCAGTTGATCCAGCGATTCGGGAAGTTTTCCCTCGTGCGTCGCCGCATGCATCCGGAGTGCTTCGACTGTCATCAGCCGCTGATGTGTCATCAGTTTTCGCACTTCCGCCTCATGCACCTGAAAAATGGCGGGAAAGAAGACCGAGGCGACCATGGCTCCGCCGGACGACCAGCGTTCCTCCTGAACCCATTGTTGAAAGCGTTTGTCTCTGGCAACCATGAGCGGTTTGCGCATTTCGATCGGTAGCAGATAAGGCTTGACAGACTCATCCGACAGTCGACGAAGTTCTCTCGCCGTATCGATGATGACGATCTGCGTCGGCGGCATGTCAGCCAGCTTCTCAGGCGAAAAACCGGATGCCAGCAGCCGCTGCCGTGCAGGCTCCACAAAACCGACAGTTGCCATCGCAAGCGCCAGTGGAACTTTATTCGATGAATCCCTCGTCAGTGTTCCGAGCGGTTCAAGTGAATCGACCCATTTCTTTCTCCACACATCCTCGGGATAACTCTTGTACTCCGCGTCGGCAAGCTCAGGAAACAGTCTCGTCAGAAAGTGCATTTCAAACTGCACCGAATCACGGATTTTCGAAATCGGACGAGGCAAACTGGCAAGCGCCCAGTACAGATTCGGGCACCCCGGTGTCTGAATGGCTCGATCAACCGTGTCCTCCATGATCGAGGCGATGGCAATCGCGACAAGTTGTTCGATCAGCGTTTCGCCTGTCGCAATCAGCGACGACAACCGGTAACCGTCCGAGATGGTGGAAACAGCTCCTTCGAAATCGCGGCGATCCAGTTGTTCAATGGCGCGCCAACGGAGGAGCCGGGCGAGTGATCTTGCTTGCTGAATATCGGGAAGCAAAAAGCTATACAATTCCGGTCCCTGAAGGTCGCGGATATGGTGGTCCATATCGACCACTTCTGAAAGTCCCATCAAATGCAGTTCGTCGAGAACCAACGTCTGCGTTTCAACGTAGCGTCGGATTTCTGCAACGTCCGGATTGTCGTCGTCCTTCACGGAAAGCGCTTCAAGTTGCTTTCGATGCTCCGCAGGCTGACTCAGCAGAAGCGTCAAGGCCCGAAAGAAATGCTGCTGAGCTGAGCCGGGTTTCAAGCCAGCTCGAGCTGGCCAGAGCTCGTACTTCAAGGCAGGAACCGGTTCACCCGCTGGCGTTGTAATGCGCAGTTTCGTCGCTTTCTCTTCCTTCAGTTTCATCGGAGCCTTCTGCTGCTCCAGAGTCATCGTGGATCCTAACCCACCATCCGCCGCAGGCACAAACGGCGGCTGCTTTGACGGAGTCGTCGGAGTGGTCTGAGACAACGATGCAACCGGCGGCTGAGCGGAAGCCAGTGGAATTGCCCCCAGCCAGATCACGAATGCAACGACAAGTCTGATG
>JANOUN010000468.1:0-5547 GCA_031416875.1 Planctomycetota bacterium
GTGGGGAATTGCGCCGTGCCCTGGAACCTGCCCCCGGCATAGACTTCGCCCGTGGCAGCATCGACCGCCACGCTAAACAGCGCGCCGGTCATCGAGCCGGTGGCGGTACTCGTCCACAGCTCCGTACCATCGGTGGCGAACTTGCTGACGAACACCACGGGCGCGTCACTACTGGAAACGGCGTCGAACCCCCCGGATACGAGCAGGTTCCCACTGGGATCGATGGCGATGGCTTTGCCTTGGTCGTAGCCACTGCCTCCGCGCTGCTGCGCCCAGAGGAACTGGCCGTTGTTACCGTCCAGTTTGGCAATGAAAACATCATAGCCGCCGGCGCTCGTCAGGGTTTGCGTGCCGAACTGGGCCGTCCCTTCGAAGTAGCCAGTGATAAAGACATTGCCGGCCGCGTCCGTGGCGACGCCCAGACCCTGGTCATTGCCGCTGGACGGGTTGCCAGCCTTTGTCGCCCACAGGTATTGGCCATTGGCATTCTGCCTTGCGACGAAGATGTCTCCGAGACCGTCGCCTGTCAGCCCGATGCTGCCAAACATGCTCTGCTGGCTGCTGAACGTTCCCGTGACATATGTGTCTCCGGCGGCATCGCCGGTCAGATCGGAAATAATCTCGCTGGACGGGCCGCTGATCGCAGTGACCCAGCCGGCGGTGAGCAACGAGCGCACTTCCAGCACTTCTCCGGCAGCATCATGGCGCCTGGACTTGCGGCGCGGGCGAGTCGCAGGGGTTTTGCCGAAGAACTGATTTGCATATCGGGACCAGATTGATTTTGAAACGGACATGATTCGCTCCTGAATGGCCTGCAGACAGTAGAAAACGGCAACCGCAGCATGCAAAGCCCTGTGCTGTGGGACGTCCCGACGGATGAGCCGGGTGATTGATCGCTTGCCGACCGATTTGATTTCAGCTGCTGTTCAGCCTGCAGAAATCGCTGCGATCTGCCTGACAGCAATGCGACAAAAATTCGCCAAACGGCTCGGCGGTTCACAAGAAATTCTGCGATTCATGGAAATCGCCCGATCGGAGTGTTCGAAATGGCCGGCGAAATGCGGCAGCTCGCCGGTACATTGCGATTCTGGGGAATCACATCGCCACAAAAAACTGCCCCGTCAGTCGTCCGTTGATGGATTGGGTGGCCGGGGCTGGACTGAGCGGAGCGAAGGAAGCCCCGGGGTTTCGGGCTGCCACCCTCCAACCCCGGCCACCCATCAATCCATTGCTGACAGGGCACTAGCTAGTCCATGGGCTCGGACTCAATAAGACGCTGGCACTCCTCCACCCAGAGAGCCGACGGGTAGGACCAGTTCGGATTCTTCGCGCCCAGTTCGTGACCGAGCCGGAGTTCCTTCAGAGCTTCGCGAAGCTGGCCCTTTTCACGGAGCGCATGCCCCAGATTGCAGTGGGCTTCTGCAAGGTCCGGCTTGCAGCGGATCGCCTCGTTCGCGGCAGCGGCAGCGTCGTCCCACGCCTCCTTGCGCATGAATGCTGTGCACAGATTGATGTGCGCCGCGAAGTCATCAGGCTGAAGTCGCGTGGAACTTTGATACGCGGCGATGGCCTCGTCGATGTCGCCTCTTGCAGTGAATGCGTTGCCGAGCTTGTTGTGGGCGTCGGCGACATCGGGCTGCAACTCAACGGCTTTCTTAAGGACCACGATCGCCTCATCCTGCGTGCCTTTCCGGGTGAGTAAATCGCCAAGAGTTCGCAGGAAGCTGGCGTCCGTCGGGCTCAGGAGACTGGCACTGCGATAAGCCGCAATGGCGGCGTCCAGATCTCCCTTGTTGCCGAATGCGTTGCCGAGGTTGGCGTGGAACATAGCCTTGTCGGGCTGCAGTTCGATAGCATGGCGGAAGGCCGCAATCGCACCGTCGTAGTCTCGTCTGCGATCACAGAGGAGACCGCCCAGCCCATTCCAGGCATCGGCTTCGTCCGGTTTGAGGCGGAGCGCCGTTCGAAATGCGACTTCCGCGTCGTCCACCGCGCCCATCTTCCTGAGTGCATTGCCGAGGCTGTTGTGGGCTGCGGCGGTAGGCGAGAGTCGAATCGCCTCGCGCAACACGGTGACGGCTTCATCTGGCTTGCCATTCTTGAACAAGGTTGTGCCGAGATTGTAATGGTATTGCGCGTTTTCCGGCCGGAGAGAGATCGCCTTTCGAAACGCGGTGATCGCAGCGTCAGGTGCTCCCTTTTTTGTCAGTGTTGCACCGAGATTGTTGTGAGCCATGGCAAAGTCAGGCTGGATGCGGATCGCCTGCTCCTGGACGGCGATGGCCTCGTCGAGCCGGTTCATTCCATCCAGAGCACTTCCCAGATTGGTCAGCACGACGGCGCTCTCCGGCCGCAGAGCGAGTGCTGCTCGGTAGAATCCAATGGCTTCGCTCCATTGCGGCGGATTCGCTTGCGCAAAATGTACTGCAAGGCTATCGTTGAGCCAAAAGTCGTTCGGATTCCGCCGCTGGGCTTCACGGAGTACATTCCAGACCTCGCGCCGAAGAATGAACCACCTGAGCAGAATGATTTCGGAAGGGTGCATTGGGTCGTCGAGCGGGGGCGATGCCTGAAGCTCCCCCAAAGCTTTGATGTCCATCACTTTGAATGCATTCCGCAGGCGATTGCGCCAGGGGTCGGGATCTGCGGCATTGGCCGCAGCGAGCAATCGTTTCACACTCTCCTTTTGTTCCGGTCGGTTCTTCCAGCGTGCCTTCCAGCGTGCCACCGCCCAATTGTCGAGCGCAGCTACAAATTCGACCCGCACGGGGCCGACAGGCAACTGCCGCGCGACATCCTCCGGCTCAAGCAATTCCACATCGACACCGTATGTCCGAAAAGATTCAGCAAAGAGCCTGTCACCAAGGTCCCAGTCAGATGCTTCGTCCTCCTTGGCGACTGCCATTTCCATCCGGATTTCCTCCAGCCGTAACACCATCTCCAAATCATGCCTTCGATTCCGAACGATTGCCCGAAGACTTTCGGCAGTCTCCTGCCTGTCCGCGAACACATCCGCCCGCAGCGCGGCCGCAAGTGCATCCCGCCAGTTCGCTGACTGTTCCCAGCGATCGGCTTCTTCCAACGCCTCGGTCACGGCTGCCGTTGTCTCGGCTCGACGGGCGGCCCGCTCGACCGTGTGCCAACCCACACCTGTCAACAGTGCCATCCCAAGTACTGAAATCAGTCCGAGGGCCGCGACACGACCCCGATTTCGGCGGACGAATTTCTGCAGCATATACATCGCGGATGGAGGACATGCCAGCACTGGTTCATCGTTGAGATAGTGCCCAATGTCCGACGCAAATTCACGAGCAGATTCGTACCGGCGTTCGCGGTCTTTTTCCAGGCTTTTCATGACAATCCAGTCAAGCTCGCCACGAAGCTGGTTGCTGAGCGTTTGCGGATTGGCGCTGCGCTGGCCCGCAATTGTCGAGTGAGATTCGGCGTGCATCGTGCTCACGCGATGACTGGGCCGGGGCGGCTCGTCCTCACGAATGATTCGGCAAATTTCGTCGTAGCGCAGATGGGAAAGCGTCTCTTTACTGATGGGGGTCGTACTCGTCAGCAGTTCATACAGCAGCACGCCGAGTGAGTACACGTCGCTGCGGCTGTCGATATCGACCGCGCTAAGGTCGGCCTGTTCCGGGCTCATATACAGTGGCGTGCCGATCAACTGACCAGGACCTGTGAATAACGATTCGTCGGTGAGTTGCTGGCCGGTTGCCTTGGCGATACCGAAGTCGATGACCTTGACCAGTGGCTTTCCGTCCTGCACGGCGACGAGTACATTCGACGGTTTGAGGTCTCGATGAATAATGCCTTTGTGATGAGCGTGCTGCACGGCGTCACAAACGTCAATAAACAACTTTAGCCGCTCGCGCGTCGGCAGACGGCATTGATCGCAGAATCTGGTAATTGGAATCCCCGGGACCAGTTCCATCACAAAGAATGGCCGGCCGGATTCCGTGGCGCCGCCGTCGAGGATGCGGGCGATGTGAGGATGATCCATGAGGGCCAGCGTCTGCCGCTCGGCGTCGAAACGGGCGAGGACCTGCCGGGTATCCATGCCGGGCTTGATGACTTTCAGGGCCACTTTGCGGCGAAGCGGTTGTTCCTGCTCAGCGACATAAACGACCCCCATTCCACCCTGGCCGAGAACCTCCTGGAGCTTGTAAGGACCGATCATCGTGCCGACAGGGGCGGCTGACTCGTCCGTGATATGCGTTGGAGCATCAATGGACACGGCATGCTGCAGGAAGTCACCCGCCTCAAAATGGTTCTCTATCATCTCCTCGACATGCCGCTGAAGGACGCTGTCTCCGCCACAGGCCTTCGCGACGAAGGCGGCCCGATCAGTCGGTGAAGTGATTTCGACGGCTTCGACGAGGATGGTGTCGATGTTGTTGATGATTCGAGGCATAGATCACATTTGATGTGAAAAACCAGACGACTGGCAGGGGGTAACACCAAAGAGCGTTTGAGATTTTGAGAGGCGTTCGCCCCCGCGAATCTCGATTACCGATGCACATCAATGCGACATTTATCGCCAAGACGGCTCATCAATTTACTGAAGAATCGGACGGTGCTTCGCCGTCGTGGAGCGCACCGTACAACCATGCACGAGCGTAAACCCAATGCCGCTTGACGGTTGCGAGCGAAATACCGAGGCTGACGGCGGTCTGTTCGAGAGTCAGTCCGGCAAAATATCGCAGCTTGACGACTTGCGCTTTTTCCGGAGCCTCGGCTTCCAGTTGAGTAAGGGCGGCATCAAGGGCGAGCAGGTCGTCGTCTGCCGATTCATCGCCCAGAGTGAGCGTGGCTGCTGCTTCCAGAGAGATTCGCAGCGCACCGCCCCCGCGTTTCTGGCGGTGTTTACTCCGCGCTTGTTCGATCAAAACCCTTCGCATCGCCTCAGCCGCTGCTGCGAAGAAATGGCCACGATTCTCGTAGGCCTGCTCGCGCTTGGTGCTTCCAACGAGCCGCAAGTATGCTTCATGCACCAGTGCCGTCGCCTGAAGGGTCTGGCCGGGTGCTTCCTGAGCCATTCGGGCTGCTGCCAACTTCCGCAACTCATCGTACACGAGCGGCAGCAGCTGTTCGGCCGCCAGCCGATCACCGGATTCAATTTGCGACAGGATGTGTGTGACGTCGGACATCTGGCACATCGTAACCGTTGCCCAGTCATTGGGCCAGGCAATACCGAATCAGCGCCTCAAGGCTTCATCTTAACCTGCGTCGGTCCGACACACCTGACATTCTGAATTACGAGGGCTCGAACCGCCGTCAGACTGCGCTGTCGTGGAAACCAATGGTGGAAGATGAACCAATGGTGAGGAAGATCAAAGCGGTTAGGGTGTGCCGGGATAAACCGGTTTGGGATAGAGAATGAAAGTATCTTACGAAGAAAATCTAGCCAATTGCTTCGGCCTTCAGCGGAGGGGCGGTTTGCACACCGGAATTGTCTTAAGCGTCCGCGCGAAGGGTAACGCAGGCCAGCTACTGAGCTCCCGCCCAAAAAACATGAACAGGGCACCTTTTTCGTGTGCC
>JANOUN010000469.1:0-7387 GCA_031416875.1 Planctomycetota bacterium
AAATTTCGTATTTGAGATACGAAGCGCGGGGCGTTGCCGACGCGGTTAAACGAATGTGCCATCGTTAACCGCGAGCGTTGTATATCAGAAAACTGCCGTTATTTGAATTGTCGCTCAGGTAAGGTCGTTCCAAAGAAGTTCATCAAGATCACGGCCGCCAAACAGGTGGTCAAGATGCCGGATTCCTTTGAGCGTGTCACGGCCAGAGCCGCCGAACAGCGTATTGCGCCCGGAGCCACCGTCAAGCATGTCATTGCCCGCTCTGCCGAACAGCGTGTCCCATCCGTCTTCACCCCAAATTCGATCGGCTGCGTTGCCACCGATCAGAATGTCATTGCCCCGGCCTCCGTAGAGGTCACTGCTGACGTTGACATTCACATGAGTCACGACATCATTTCCGGCACCGGCATCAACCGTGATATGGGTGACCAATGACGGAGTGAACAGGCCAAGCATACGACCGCCTGACGTTACGGCCAATCCGCCTGAACGATTCACGATGCGGATATTGTCTGCTCGCGATGTGCCGTTCACGTACAACTCACCGTTCACCAGAGTGGCAGTTGCTATGCCTGCCTCTTTTTTCAGCAGATTTCGCACTACGTATTTACCGAGCCGTTCGCCAGCATCAAGTCCAGCGACATTGTCGAAGCTGAAGTGGATGCCGCCATAAATGCGACTGATGCCGGATTCCGCGGCCGCCTGAGAAAAGCTGCTGAACGCGCGATCTGCCACGCCTGCCGCTTCAGACGGCAGGACGAAGTGAACTCGATCCGTCCCAAAGAAGCCCTTCAGGACCGCAGCCGCTGCACCACTGAACGTACTGTGGCCGGACGTATACGACGGGAACGCCGGAGTTGTCAGCAAAGGCGTCCATGACGGATCGGCAACAGTCGCCGCATTGTTGTCGATATCCGCAGACTGGATCGCGGTCACGGGGCGCCAGAAGTTGGTCTCGTACTTCGCGTCCCAGCTGGCAATTGCCGCGTCGGCGAGTCCGATGTTGAGCATCGCAAACAATCGCGCGTTGTCTTCGAGTGAATTGTGGCGGTCTTCAGCAACAATTTGAGCGACCACGTTCCAGTGGCCAGGCGGCGTTGCAGTACCGCCACCGTTGGCCCAGAAATTTGCGATGGCAGTTTGGTCTGCCGTTCGAGTTGCGCTGATGCTGGAACCTATTGTCTTCACCTCATTCAGTGCCGCCGCGTACGCAGCGCTGGTCAACGCTGGCAGAGCAACCGGGCGGAACTGAGAACCACTGGTCATCGCCCATGGTTGTACGTTCGGCCACTGCGGGAGCACGGCAGATTGCAGCCCAGGCAGCGTTGGACGCCAGTCACCGGGATCCGTTCCAGGGGTATACGTGACGCTGGTCGAGGAACCGTCGCTTGATCGCAGATTCAGGATCTGGCTCGCGACTGCCTTGCCCGCGTTGACGCCGTCAGTCTCTGCCTGGCCATCCGGAATCGCCGCCAGCGCCGCCGCGTACTGGATGTCAAAGTTCGCTTTCTGCGATGGAAATATTGAGATCAGCGTTTCATACGCCGCAGAGACGGCTGCAGCGTCTTTGGAAGCTCGCGGATGGACGACAACCGTCGTCGCGTACGGAGCGTGCTGGCGATCAATCGAATTTACCGCGTCAAAAATGGCAGTATGCATGATCGCCAGGTCTCGCGAGGCAATTGGCGGAGCGGTGCGATCAGTGCGGATGGCATCCAGCAGAATTTGGTTCCACTGAATTACGGCGTCCACGGACAAGTACTGGCGACTCTCAAGGACTTCCGCAGTCAGAATCCGCTCGATTCTGGACGCAGAAGTACGGCGAACACTGCGCCGCTTCCAGAATGAACTTGCCATCCGAATGATGCTCATAAAATGTCGTCCAGTCTTGTCTTGTTCAGTGCAATACTAAAGAAAACATGTTTGAAAGATCAAAGGAACTTGCCTGCATGCGGGCGTGCACGATACGGGGGGCTCCCGCAGAATTCAAGGATTGTTTTCCGATACCCAAGGTCGGCCAGTTATTCACCATGGGCAACTTGTAGGGTGTGACAAGCAACGCGCAGGCACACCGAATCACAGGCATGGTGTGCCTGCGCTGCCGCTTGTCACACCCTACGAATTCACACCCCAGCCATCCTGATCCGCTTGACGCGATCAAGCAGCACGGCCATTAGCAGCACGGCCCCCAGGACGATTTCCTGGCTGTCCGAGTTGACTCCCATCAGATTCATTCCATTACGAATCACGGCAATAATAAAAGCACCGATGAGTGTTCCAAACATACGTCCTTCGCCGCCCATCAGGGAAGTGCCACCGACGACTACAGCTGCGATAACTTCCAGTTCGTACATCGTGCCGTATTTTGGATCTCCGGCGTTGAGACGCGAAGACACCATGATGCCACCCAGTCCGGCGAGGGCTCCACAGAGAATGTAGACGACCATCGTCGTTCGCTTTACAGGAATCCCCGACAGCCGTGATGCCTGCGCGTTCCCGCCGATCGCGTAAAGATAGCGACCGAAGACGGATCGACTCATGACAAAATGTGTCAGCACATACAGCACGAACATCAGTAGAATCGCGTTTGGCACGGAGAATGTACTCCCGTTACCGAGCGAGCGAAACGATGATGGCACGGCGTTGATGGACTGGAATTCGGACAGTCGCTTCGCAAGACCGCGGGCGATGAGCATCGTTGCCAGCGTCACAATAAAAGGCGGCAACTGAAACGTGGTCACCATGATTCCGTTAAATGCCCCTGCGACGGCAGCCACCAGAATGGCAATCGAGAATGCGAGTGCCACCGTCGTTGGCGATGCTGAGACTCCGCCGCCGTGATCGCGAATAATGATCGTTGCGGTCACAGATGCCAGCGCGACCACGGAACCCACGCTCAGATCGATTCCGCCGGTGATGATCACCATCGTCATCCCAATGGCGATCACGGCGTAGACGGCCGTCTGATTTGCCACCCCAATGAGGTTGCTGGCCTTGAGGAAATTCGGCCATCGTCCGGTACTGGGCGAAATACGACGATCGCTGGTGAGTCCCGGAAACTTGTCGAGCACCGTCCATGCCGCCGAACTTCCTGTCAACGCAACTGCATCGACCGACACTCCATCATCGACCGCCTTCTGCAATGCCTGTCCTGCGTCGATCGGAGAACCCGTCGTCATGGCGACCACTGTCGCACCAGCGGATTCAAGTCGATCTTTTGCGGCGTTCGCAAACGCTCGATCTTCCTCCGAACCAGGAACGGCAATGATGACCCTGACAGAGTTGCCGAATTGCGCGAGGATCTGGTCTGCAATCGCTGCCCCGACATCCGCACCTGTAGGCCGCTGCGGCTGGATCGTGAGAAAACTGAATCCCGTCATCAGCAACAACAGGACAAACACCATGCCATAGTCGGCGACGAAGCGCCGCAGCAGCATGCGCGTTCCGGATTTTGGGGGCGAGGGCATGTTTTGGCGTTCTGCAGAAAGGACTACGGACTGCGAGGATTCTAATGCTATGTCTGGCTTTTATAAAGGGGTCAGGAACCAATAGCCAAACGGCCCGGAGGGTGCTCCGCACTATTGGTTCCTGACCCCTTTTTAAAAGCGCAAGGATGACCACCCATCGAGATCCGGCTGCATTCTGCGAAGGCCTTCCTCCATCGTCACCAATGGTCTGTAACCGAAGTCGCGCTGAGCGGCTCCGATACTGTAGCTGTGTGAACCTGACAGTTGAGCTGCCACGAACCGCGTCATCGGCGGGTCATGCGTGCGTCCTGAAAGTTTCCACACCGTCTCCAGGACCGATCCCACATACCACGCCATGGTTGCAGATATCTTGCGAGTCACCGGAGGGAGTCCAGCGCGTGCAAGGACCAGATTGATCCAATCCCACAGATTGACAGCGTCCGGTTCGTTGACGAAGTAGGCTCTGCCAGCTGCCGTTGGCGAATTCCGCAGCGATTCTTCCGCCTGCAAATGCGCGGCTGCGGCATTCTCAACGTACGAAACTGAAACGATATTGTCACCGTGCCCTACTCGCCGCAATTGACCGGCTCGCGCTTTCTCAATGAGCCGCGGAATCAAGTGATTGTCACGCGGTCCCCAGATCAAATGCGGTCGGAGTGAAACAGTTCGCAGTCGGTCCGGATCGTTGGCAGCGAGCACCGCTTGCTCTGCCAGTGCTTTCGAGTGCGGATAATGGCATAACCACTTTGTCGGATACGGCAACGATTCGTCGGCATTGATGTGATCGGACCCGTCAAAGACGACGCTCGGTGAACTTGTGTAAATCAGTCGTTGAACGTCGAATTTGCGACAGCCCGAAATTACGTTCAGGGTCCCGGACGTGTTGATGCCGTGGTACGTTTCCCACGAACCCCAGACTCCCGGTACAGCAGCGACGTGGAACACAGCGGCAATTCCCGCGCAGGCTCGCTCGACCGCTTTGGCATCTCGAAGGTCGCCATGCTGCGTTTCGACGCCTAATGCCGTCAACGCTGGATATTGGCCTCGACTGAAGACGCGCACATCATGCCCGGCCGCGCGGAGCTGTTCCACGATGTACAGCCCCAGAAATCCACCGCCCCCCGTGACTAATGCCTTCATGGTGCTGGTTCAATCTTCCTCGCGGTCGGCTTTGCCCTGTTCCCATTGTTCCATCGTGCAGACAACTTCGCGAGCCTGTGCCCCGTTGTAGTCGCCGACGATTCCGTCTTCCGCCATGTAGTCAATCATCCGAGCCGCCCGACCGTACCCGATTCCCAGGGCTCGCTGCAACAGAGACACACTGCCGCGGCCTTCACGAATGACGACCGCGACCGCGTCATCATACAGATCATCATGATGCCGCGGACCGGAATCTCCGCCACCGCCACCCGCCGCTCCCATACCAGCTGCCGCCGTCAGCTTCAGCAATTCAGGACTGTATTCCGGTTCCGTGTCACTGAAGAAGGCAATCACAGCGTTGATCTCTTCATCACTGACATAGGTGCCCTGAGCACGCGTCAGATGACTGGTCGATGGTGCCAGATACAACATGTCGCCGCTGCCCAGCAATCTTTCGGCTCCGCCTTCATCGAGGACGACGCGGCTGTCCATCTTGCTGGCCACCTGGAACGAGATGCGCGCCGGCAGGTTTGACTTGATCAGACCGGTGATGACATCCACGGTCGGTTTCTGAGTTGCCAGAACAAGGTGAATCCCCACGGCACGTGACTTCTGAGCCAGCCGAATGATGTAGGCTTCTACGTCCTTGCCCGACGTCATCATCAGGTCGGCCATTTCGTCTGCAATGATCACAATGAACGGCATGCGGTCGGGAACGGCAGCTGCGTCCGGATCTGCTTCTGTCATGCCCAGTCGATCAAGGACTTCGGCTTTGCCCAGTTTGTTGTAGCTGTCCAGGTGACGCACGCCAACGCGAGCCAGTAGATCATAGCGTTCTTCCATCTTGTCCACAGCCCATGCCAGGACGGCTTCCGCCTTCTTCATGTCCGTGATCACGGGATGCATCAGATGCGGGATTTTCTTGTAGGGACTCAATTCGACCATCTTCGGGTCGATCATCAGCATCCGGACTTCGTCAGGTGTGCGCGTCATCAGCAACGAAAGAATGAGCGTATTCAGACACACGCTCTTCCCGGTGCCTGTTCGTCCGGCGATCAGCAGATGCGGCATCTTCGCCATATCGACGGTCAAAGGTCGACCGCTCACGTCCTTACCCAGGAACAGCGGCAAGCGCATATCCTCAGACGACGCTCGTGCCGTCTGCAGCAATTCCCGCATCCTGACAACGACCTGCTTGTCGTTTGGAACTTCGACACCGACGGTATTCTTCCCGGGAATCGGTGCAACCACACGCACGGAGGGAACTCGCAATGCGATCGCGAGGTCATCTTCCAGCGCAGTGATCTTGTTCAGGCGCAGACCTCGTTCCAGTTCCAGTTCGAACTGAGTCACCACTGGACCGGTATCAATTTCGGCGACCTTGACATTCAGGCCGAATTCTTCAAACGCATTTTCCAGAGTCGTGGCAGCAATACGGGCTTTCTTCGCCAGTTCCTCGTACGGAAACTCTTCAGATTCCAGCAACAGGTTGATATCGGGCAGTGAGAATCCACGTCGCTGTGCCACCACCAGCCCGTCGGGATTATGGAGGGCTAATGACGCGGGCGGATTGATGCGGATAGAACGGCCTTCGATTTCCGCGATGTCCACAGGAGGCTCGACCGGTGCCGCCTTGAACGGAATGGTCGATCCTGTGTCATCGCTGTCGCGCTGAGCTGACTTTGAGGTTTCTTTCCTTGGCTTCAAGGTCGCAGGGGCCCGCTGTAACCAGCCACTCGTTGCCCGAATCGCACTGACGGGCAGCGCGGCAGCATGCAGCACGGGTTGCAGAGTGTCAGATAACGGCGTGAGCAGGACACCGGCAGCGAGCAGGCTGCCTGCAAAGATTATGATGCCGGCCACGGAGAGCTTCTGTTCCAGCAGAATCCCGGTCCATGCTCCGATCTGACCACCACTGCCATAGGCAGAACCGGAAGAGATTCCGGGAACCAGCAGATGCAGCAGCGCGCAGGATGAAGTTGCCAGCAGCAACAGTCCGATAAGTGTCGTCACAGTCCGCCGTGAGGGCTCGCGGGAAAACAGTTTCAGATCCCACGACACCAGCGCGGCGAGGACAATCCACATCCCGAATCCCATCCATTGGCGTGTGTAATAGGCAACTGATGCCCCAACTTCTCCGCAGATGTTTGTCGGTACCTGTCGTTGAGGAAACACCAGACTGGACGGCGGATCTGCCGGGTCGTAGCTGAGGAAGCTCAAACCTACGAACACGACCAGGGCCAGCAGCCCCAGCGCGAGTAAGTCGGTTTTGAGTCGTTCTTTGTCCAGCATCTGATCGGCCTGCATTGTCCGATGCGCGCAACGCGATCGGGAAACACCGTTGAGTGTTCTTCAACGAAAAGTACGTGGCTGCGAGAGTCCGATCCTTGCGCGTTGTCGGCAGCCGGATGATGCACATCCAGCAGCTTTCGCGACGGATCGGAAAGACCCACCTGCGGCAACACTACCACTCTGACTTTGGTTCGCTGTGGCAAAATGTCACCGGACGTCGCGAAAAGGCACCACGCAGTCACGACCTGACGCCTGTAGCAGTCAGCGAGACATGAACGAAAATCCGCTTGTGGCGAACGGTCAATTTGAACGGTCGTATCGACCGGCGTTTGCCGCTCAGATCAAAAAAGTCAGATTTCATTCCTTGACGCTGAAGACGTTCACCAGCTTTTGAAAGTCAACGACAAAACGTTCGCAGCGTTCCGATCCTCGGTTCCCATGCCTGGTGCTCTGCCGTCCGCCCATGGCACCGCATTCAACGATTTTGC